>NZ_JABXEP010000104.1:0-29853 GCF_013372605.1 Myxococcus sp. AM009 | reverse complement strand
GGCGGCAGGAAGTCAGAGCTCCCGGCCGGAGCGGCCGGACGGCTCGCGGCGGCGGGCGGCACCTGCGCGGAACCAGGCTGGCGGCAGTCGTCACAGATGCCGAGCGCCTGGTCGAAGGAGTCCGTCAGCGGCCTCTGGCAGACGCGGCAACCGGACGTCGCGGCCGGCGCGGCGGCGGGCTTCGCCGGACGCGAAGGCTGGGACTCCAGGCCCTGCGGCGCGACGGGCGCCGGTCCCAGGAAGTCGAGCAGCGGGTCCTCCGCACCCGCCCCACCGCCTCCCGACGCCGGCGTCCCCAGGTCCGCGAAGGGGTCCACGGGCGGCGCGGACGCGGGAGCCGGCGACGGCATCGCCCCGAAGTCGCCGAACAGGTCCGAGCCGGACGCGCGCTCGCCCTGGACCGGCTTGGGCGCCGGAGCCGCGCCAGGTGTCGGCGCGGCGGGCGGCGGCGCACCGAAGTCGCCGAAGAGGTCGTCCGCGGGATTCGACGCGGGCGCGGCGCCGGAGACAGGCGTCAGCGTGACGGGCGCCGCGGGCTGCGACGCCGGAGCCGGCGCGCCAGCAGCGGGCACAGCCGAGGGATCGCGCCGGACCAACTGAAGGTTCCGGCAGCGAGGACACTGCGCGCGAACGCCCTTGGCGGTGATGAGCTTGTCATCAATCGCGTAGGCGGCCGCGCATTTCTGACAGACGATGCGCATGGCTCAGTGCCGGAAGTGTCGCACTCCCGTCAGCACCATGGCCATCCCATGTTCATCCGCCGCGGCAATCAACTCCGCGTCACGGACCGAACCGCCGGGTTGTACGACACAGGTGGCCCCCGCCCGGGCGGCCTCGTCCAGGCCGTCCCGGAACGGGAAGAAGGCGTCCGAGGCCACCGCGCTCCCCTGCAGGGCCGCTCCGCCGCGGTGCATCGCGATGCGGACCGAGTCCACCCGGTTCGTCTGTCCCCCGCCCTGCGCCAGCAGCTGGTCACCCGAGGCGAAGACGATGGCGTTGCTCTTGACGTGTTTGCACACCTTCCAGGCGAAGCGCATGGCCCGCTCCTCCTCCGGCGTGGGGGCCCGCTTGGAGACCACCTTCCACGACAGCGGCGGCTCCACCGCGTCCCGGTCCATCAGCAGCATGCCGCCGGACACGCTGCGAGCGTCCAGCTGGGCACGCGGCCGGGCCTGGGGACTGGCGAGCGCGGGGCCCGCCTCCAGGAGCCGCAGGTTCTTCTTCGCCGCCAGCACCCGCAGCGCCTCCGGCGAGTAGGACGGCGCGATGACCGCCTCCAGGAACGTCTCCGCCATGGCCTGGGCCGTGTCCGCGTCCACCTCGCGGTTGAGCGCGACGATGCCACCGAAGGCGGAGACCTCGTCCACCGCGCGGGCGGTGCGGTAGGCCTTCACCAGGGCGCCGTCCACCGCCACCCCGCACGGCGTGTTGTGCTTGATGATGACGGCCGCGGGGGCCTCCGGGAACTCCAGCAGCAGGCCCAGCGCCGCGTCCAGGTCCAGGATGTTGTTGTACGAGAGCTCCTTGCCCTGCAGCACCGTGGCGAAGGCGACCGTCGGCTCCTGGGGCGTGGCGTGCTCGCGGTAGAAGGCGCCACGCTGGTGCGGGTTCTCCCCGTAGCGCAGGTCCCGCGACTTCTGGAACGCCAGCGACAGCTCCCCCGGGAACGGCTCGCCCGCCTGCGCGGACAGCCACGCGGAGATGGAGGCGTCGTAGGCCGCCGTATGCGCGAAGGCCTTGCGCATCAGCCGGCGCCGCGTGTCCTCGCTCACCGCCTGCCGCTGCTCCAGTTCCGCCAGCACCGCCGGATAGTCGTCCGGGTCCACCACCACCGAGACGTGCCGGAAGTTCTTCGCGGAGGCGCGCACCATCGCGGGCCCGCCGATATCAATCTGCTCGATGACCTCCGGCTCCGCGGCGCCCGAGGCCACCGTCTGCCGGAACGGATACAGGTTCACCGCGACCAGGGAGATGGGCTCGATGCCGTGCGCCCTCATCTCCTCCCGGTCGGCCTCCAGCTCCAGCCGTCCCAGGATGCCGCCGTGGATGCGGGGGTGGAGCGTCTTCACGCGGCCACCCAGAATCTCGGGGCTCTGCGTGTGCTCGGACACCTTGGTGACGGGCACCCCCGCGCCCTTGAGCGCCTCCAGCGTGCCCCCGGTGGACAACAACCGGAAGCCCAGGCGGACGAGCCCCTGGGCGAAGGAAACCAGACCTCGCTTGTCGGAAACGCTCAGGAGAGCCAGCACGTGTGGGCCTCGGTGTGCGGGAAGCGGCGGTAGTAGCAACCACCCCCTGGGGTGTCAACGCAACACGTCGGCCCTACGTTTGCGGGTGGAAACCACCCGCGGACATCAGGGCTTGCGAGCCGAAACCGGCGGCTCGGCTTCGGTGGCTTCGCGCAGCTTCATCAGCCCGCGCGTCTCCACCTGGCGGATGCGCTCACGGGTGAGGTTCATGATCTCCCCCACCTCCTCGAGCGTGATGCCGCCCTTCTCCGCCACGTCCAGGGCGCAGGTGTGCTCCAGCTCCCAGATCTCCTTGTCCGGGAAGTTGAGCTTGATGGACCCCGTCTCCGGATTCACGTCCAGGTAGAGGTTGTGCTTGCAGGAGACGAAGTTGCACGGCCGGGGACCGTTGATGCAGTCCGCGCGCGTGCGGGGCCGCGTGTCGTCCATCTGCTTCAGCAGGTCGGCCTCTTCGGGATCAACCTGCCCCGTGAGGCGCCGCCTCCGCAGGTCGCGCGCCATCTCCTTGCGCGACATGGTCTTGGAACGGCGGCGCTCCTGCGCCTGGTCCGATTCCTGGTCCCCCCCCTCCTCCTGTAGCTGCTTCACTTCCGACATGTCCCCTCCACGTGAGGCCAGTCTACCCGGTTCCCGGGTATTCTATTGCGAACGGATGGTTTCGTCTGCGCGTGCGGTCACGGCACTACCCAGCCGGGCGACATCCCGGACCAGATCCTGCGCTCTTTGCCGCAAGGTTGCTAGCTGCGCCTCAAGCGTACGCCGATGCTCCCCCCCAAAGGCACGGTCCCCCAGCTCCTCCTGGAACCCATTCAGGAGGCCCGCCAGGTCCCGCTCCAACTGGTCGATGTAGTTGCCGTGGAAGACATAGGACCGCTTGATGTCCTCCAGGGTGTGCCCCTCCGCCATCATCTTCTTGATGACATTGATGCGGCGCACCGCCTCCACCGGGTAGAGCCCGACACTCCCCTGGTGCTTCCCCTTCCGGCCCACCCGGCGGCTCCTGGGTAGCAAGCCCGCCTGCACGTACTTCCGGAACGTCGCCTCCGAGAGGCGCACGCCCCGTGGCCGGAAGATTTCCAGGATGGCGCTCGCGGGCAGACCGCTCGCGTTCTCGCGCTCGATCCGAGCAATCTCCTCAGGAGCCAGCAGGTCCATGGATTCCATTGAATATAATCCACTGAGTGGAGGCCACTGAGTGCCAGAACGGACGGTTGGGTGTCAAGGCAGACCACCAGGCAGGCAGGCGGCGACGGACGAATCGCGCGCCTTTGAACAGGCGGGACGGCAGGTGGGGCGAGGTAGGCGTGACAGGCCGAAGGCAGCTCGCCTGGTGCGCGGCGGCAGCGTTCAGCACTGGACTTCGACGGCGCTCAAGCCGAAGCGAGCACGGGCGGGTGACTTCGGACCTGCGGTCAGGTTCTGGCGCGGCCGCCGGTGAGGCCGCCGCGCCGGGAGCCGGCCTGGTTCAGCGGCCCCTGGGGGCGCGGAACTCGCGGCTGACGGTGCCTCCCGCGGTGACGGCGACGTCGTAGCGGCGCTCGCCGGACGGGTGCTGGAAGACGAGCTTGTGGTTGCCGGCGGGCAACCGGTACGACGCCCGTCCCGTCACCTCGCCCATGCGCTTGCCGTTGATGAACACGGTGGCGTAGGGCGCGGCCTGGACCTGGAGCGTTCCGCTGGCCGGCGCCGCGCGCACGCGCTTCGTCTCCTGGGGCTCAGCAGGACCCGGCGTGGGGGCGGCAGGCGGGTTGGTGGCGGCGACGAGCACTTCCTCGCGCATCAGCCCGTCCACCTCGGCGTCGGCGTCGGCGGCGTCGTCGGCGGCTACGGCGGGCGCCTGCTCCCCGCTCCCGGCGCTCCCAGGCGCCGCTGACGGCGCGGGCTGGTCATCCGGCACGGCCTCATCCACAACGGGTGCGGCCACCACGGGCTCCGTCGGCGTCACCGGAGGAGCTGCACCGGGCCCCCGCATCACAGCGAGGCCGCTCCCGACGACAGCGAGCCCCAACGCCACGGACAGCCCCAGCGCCCACGGACGGCGCGCCGTCGGCACGGCCCCTGGGGCCACGGGGCCGGGCGAACGGGCCCCCGCCGCGGACACCTCGGCCCCGGAGCCATGAGCACTCGCTGCGAGCGCCTCGGGACCGGACGAACGGGCCCCCGTCGCGGACACCTCGGCCCCGGAGCCACGGTCACTCGCTGCGAGCGCGTCGGGGCCGGGCGCACGAGCACTCGCCGCGCGAGCCTCGGGGCCGGACGCATGGACCCCCGCCGCGGGCACCTCGGAAGCCTCAGGCGCGGCTGCCCACATCCCGGGACGCGACTCTGGCTCTGTATTCGACGGGGTCCCTTCCTCGTCGTCGTCCTCATCGTCCCAGGCGCTGGCCAGCCTCAGGCTCCCGGAGGGCCCTGACGGTGACGCGACGGCGGCGCTCCCGTCCGGACGACTCGGGGTTCGCGCGCTCCCAGACACCGCCGGGACACCCGAGCTCCTGCTCGGCGTCTGCTCGGCCCGTGAATCCTCGCTGGAGGCGGCACCGCGAGGCACCGGCGACGACGCCACCGCGGGCAGCGGCATCATCGGCGTGGCCATGGGCGGCAGCGGCGCCGCGTCCAGCGCGGCCTCCTCGCCCCTGCGAGGCAACACGAAGGTCGGCGCGTTGACGTCCTCGTCCGGAGATGTCGGCAACGCCAGGCCGCTGCGGCCAGGAGGCGCCAGCACCGCGGTGGGCTCGCGCGGCACGGCCCCCACCCCTGCCCCAGGTGCCGGCTCCCCTTCCACGACGACGTGCGTGCGCTCCTGCACGGTGGGAATCGCCTGGGTGAGGCTGGTGGGGAACAAGCGGCGCATGAAGGCGCTCAGGTCCGTGTCATCCACGGACCTCGCATGCGTCAGCACGCACTGGGCCAGGGCGCGCTCGAACTCGGCGGCCGTCTGGAAGCGCAGCGCGGGGTCTCTGTCCAGCGCGCGCACCACGGCGGCATCCAGGTCCGCCGGCACGTCCGGATTCAGCCGGGCCGGAGGCGGGATGGTGCTCAGCTGCACCGCGCGCAGCACCGCCACCTCGGAGTCCCCGTCGAACAGGCGACCGCCGGTGAGCATCTCCCACAGCACCACGCCCAGCGCGAAGATGTCCGTGCGCGCATCCACGGCCTCGCCCCGGGCCTGCTCGGGCGACATGTACGCGAACTTGCCCTTCAGCACGCCCGGCTGCGTCAGCTTGTTGCCCGCCTTGGCGATGCCGAAGTCCGTCAGCTTCACCGCGCCGTCGAAGGACAGCAGCACGTTGTGCGGCGTGACGTCCCGGTGCACCAGGTCCAGCGGCTGGCCATTGACGCGGACGCGGTGCGCGTAGTGCAGCCCCCGGGCGACCTCGGCGCCGATGTGCGCCACCAGCATGGGCGGCACCGGCTCCATCAGCTCCTTGCCGCGCTTGCGCAGCTCCCACAACGAGCAGCCGCGCACATACTCCATGGCCAGGTAGTACGTGTCCTCGTGCTTGTCGAAGTCGAAAATCTGCACCACGTTCGCGTGGTTCAGCCGCGAGGCCAGCCGGGCCTCGGCGATGAACATCCCCACGAACTCCGGGTCGCTGGCGAGGAAGGCGCGCACCCGCTTGATGACGACTTCCTTCTCGAAGCCCTCCGCGCCGCGCGCCGTGCACAAGTAGATTTCCGCCATGCCGCCCTCGGCGAGCTTGCGGCGGACGACGTACTTGCCGATGTGAGTGCCGGCTTCGAGCGTCACGGGAGCATCCAAGGCATGTGCTATTCGAACTTCACGCTCACGACGTTGAGGTCGATGGGCTTCACCTCGATACGTCGACTGAGCGTCTTCTTGAGGTCGGGGTTGACGAAGCGGCAGTCATAGCTGCCCACGCGCAGCTCCACGGCCTCGAAGGGCGTTTCGCCCATCCGCTTGCCACCGCACGTCACCTCCGCCCATGGATGCACGACGAAGCGCACCCGGGCCAGTCGCCCCTCCTGCCGGGGCTCCGGCCGGGCCGGCCGCTCGCGAACCACCGCCGCCACGGGCGCGGCGGTCACCGCACCGGGCTCGGGCTCCAGCGTGAAGCGCGCCACCTGCTCCGCTTCCTCACCCACCGTCACCGTGCGCGTCTGCGCCTGGTGCCGGTCGGCCTCCACTCGCACGGCGACCTGCTGGCCCACCGCCGTTTCGAGCACGACCGGCCGCTCGCCGTGGCGCTGGCCATCCACCAGCACCACCGCGTCCGCGGGCTGCGTCTCGATGTGCAGCCGCACCGGCGCGGGCGCGGCCTCCATGGGAGGATGGTGCACCACGGGCGGGGGCCGCAGCTCTGTCGGCGCCTCGGCCTGCATGGGCACGCGCGCGGGCACCGCGGCCTCCGGGTCCAAGGACACCGGGGTTGGCTCCGTCGAGCGCATCGACCAGAACACCACGCCCACCGCCAGGACGACCAGCAACCCCAGCCCCACCACGTACAGCCACGTCTTGCCGCCCGTCGCCGCCGCGCGGGCCACGGGGCGCTTCGCCGCGCGCGCCATGCCCAGCGACAGCGTGGGGGCGTCCTCCTCGAGCTGCTCCCCGTCCCGCAGCGGAATCACCACTCGCGCGGGCCGGCCCGTGTCCACCATGGCGATGGTGGGCGCGTCCTCCTCCACGACGAACCCCCCTCGTGCCTGCGAGCGCGCGCCGGCGCGGGCATCCACCGTGGGGGCATCCTCGTCATCCACGGGGAGGGCCGGCGCGCCCACATCGAAGCGCCCCGTGTTGCCGAATGGCCGCAGAGCGCCTCGAGGGTCCGTCGGCGCGGCGGCGGCCCCGCCCAGCTTCACGTCCGTCCGGGTCACCGACGCGGGCGCGCGCGCATCCACCGTGGGCGCGTCCTCCTCCACGGGCGGAGGAGGCGGCGGAGGCGCCACGTTCATGCCGGAGCGCGAGGGCCGCTCGGGCTCCACCGCCCGGCGCTGTCCCGTCTGCCGCGGCGCGGGCTTGTCCGGCTCCAGTTCGAAGCGGCCCGTCCGGGACGCCGGTCGCGGGCGCAGCGCCGCCGTCGCGTCATCCTCCGGCGACATCGGCGGTGGACGGGGCGGCAGCGCGGGCCGCAGGCCGGTGCGGCGCGGCGGAGCCTCCTGCCTCGACGCGCCCGAATCCGAGTCCTCGCCCAGCACATCGCCCGCCCGGGCCTCCTCGGCCAGCCGCTCCGCGAAGACCTCCTTCATGAAGGCGGACAGGTGCGCGGACGATGCGGGCGCCTGGTGCGCGCGCAGCCACTCCTCCAGCGCGTGCTGAAGGTGCGCCGCTTCCTGGTACCGGTCCGGCAGCTCCTTCGCGAGCGCCTTGAGGACGATGGCGTCCAGGTCCGCCGGCACATGCGCCGTCACGCGCGAGGGCGGCACCACCCGGCACTCCGACACCGCCGTCAGCGTCTGGATGTCGTTGGGGCGCTTGAACAGGCGCGTGCCGGTGAGCAGCTCGTACAGGACGATGCCCAGCGCGAAGATGTCCGCGCGGCAGTCCACCCGCATGCCCGCCGCCTGCTCCGGGGACATGTATGAATACTTCCCCTTCAGCACGCCAGAGCGGGTCACCGTGGCCTGGTCCGCCGCCTTGGCGATACCGAAGTCCACCACCTTCACCCCACCCTCGAACGTCACCAGGATGTTCTGGGGGGACACGTCGCGGTGGACGATGCCCAGCGGCCGGCCCGTCGTCGGGTCCGTGCGCTTGTGCGCGTAGTCCAGGCCGGCGCAGGCCTCGATGAGGATGCGGCACACCAGCGGCACCGGCAGCGGCTGGCCCATCAGCTCCGACTGCTTCCACAGCCGGCGCAGGTCGTCGCCGTGGATGTACTCCATGGCGATGAAGAAGGAGTCGTCCTGGGCGCCCAGGTCGAAAATCTGCACCACGTTGGGGTGGTTCAGCCGGGCGGCGATGCGCGCCTCGTCCAGGAACATCTTGACGAAGTCGTCGTTCTCCGCGAGGTGCGGGAGGATCCGCTTGACCACCACCCGCTTGTCAGGCTCCGCCCCCTGAGGCCGCGCAAGATAGATCTGCGCCATCCCGCCCGTGGCGAGACGCTTCAGGAGCTGATACCTGCCATAGGTTTCGATGGACACGGCGACCTGACCGGCCCCTAAACAACCACCCTTGGAGTGGCCCCGAGTTCCGGGCGCGGAATGGCCCCGAGCGTAAGCGCACCGGGAAGGAGGGTCAAACCCCCAACTGCTCCGGAAACGGCCTTTGTCGCTATCTCCGAGCGGCCCGCACCTCGCGGGTCTCCCGCATCAGGGTCTCCAGCTCGTCCAGGTGCCGCTTCAGCACTGGCATCAGCACCGGCGCCGCGTCCACCCGGTCGAACAGGTCCAGGACCCGGTCCACCTTCCGCTCAATCTCCCCCGCCCGCGCCGGGCTGATTCGCCGCAGCAGCAGGTCCGCCCCGGCCTCCATCAGCACCCGGGCCACGGCGTCCCGGGAAGCGAGCGGCTCCTCCCTCCGCTGCCCCTCTCCCTTGATGACGCGCAGCCCAGGGGCCCTTCCAGAGGGGCGGGCCGCGCTCGTCATCGTTCCTTCAAAGTCCTGGGAGTTCACCGGGTGCCTCCTCGGCAGCTGCAGGTACGACCTCAGGGTACACACCGCGAGGTGACCTCCAATTTTCTGGTCATCCGCACAGGCGGAAGCAGACCTGTAGCACCGGGGACTGACACCACCGTGGAGGGCCGGATATCCGGCCCTCCGGGTGCGTTACATCGCGTCGCACGAACGGCGGTAGTTGATGGCGATGCGGGTGCCCGCTGGCGGCACGACGTTGAACACCACGCTGTTGGTGGCCGCGTCGTAGGTCCAGCCGGTCGTGGACGGCGTGCCATTCACCATCACCGTCACGCTGCCGGGCTCCGGCAGGTCGCTCAGCGGGAAGCGCTCCTGCGCGGAGAAGGCCTTGTCGCCCACCGCCTGCAGCAGCGGCCGGTAGTCTTCCGCGCAGACGCTCACCACCTCGCCTCCCGTGCGTGAGGTGGCCTGCGAGTAGCGGGTACCGGCGCCGCCCGCCGTCGCGCAGCCCTCGGCCGGCGGAGCGATGGCGTAGAAGGTCGCGCGCTGCGGCTGGTTCTGTCCCTTGAGCTGCTGGGCCCAGTCCACGTAGGTGTCCACCGCGTCGGGCGAGTGGTCATCCTCGTCGCTGACGAACAGCACCACCAGCGCGGCCTCCTCGCGCAGGAAGCCCGCGTTACCGTCGTTGGGCAGCGGCGTGCGCGGGTCATCCGCGCCGTTCACCAGCGGCCGGGACAGCGCGCGGCGCATCGCCTCGAAGCCCTGCTCCACCTCCGCGCACCGGCCCACCTGCACGTTCTGCTGGAGCTGCTGGGCCAGGTTCGGCGTCGCGTTCGTGAGGATGCGCGGCAGCGACTGGTCCACCGGGAAGAAGCGGCCCGCCTCGCCACCCTCCGCGCCGCCCGGGCACGCGTTGGCCGGGTCCGACGGCGTCACCGGGTGGATGCCCGTCGTCGTCACCGCCACGTTGAGACTCACCCCCCGGTCCAACGCCGTCTGCACGAAGGTCGGAATGGCCTCCACCAGCCGCGGGTGCTCCACCGCCATGGAGGCGGTGTTGTCCACCACCAGCAGCACGTCCACCTTGCTGACGTCCTGCTGGACGAAGTTGTCCGTCTTCTCCACCCGCATCGACGACTCGCCCACCAGCGGAACCATCAGCGGCGCCGGCAAGTCACTGGAGCCCACATACAGCGGCGACAGGTTCATGCCCGACACCAGGCCGAAGTACTCCACGCCCACCGTGAAGGCCTCGTTGGGCGGCAGCACGAAGGGGATGGGGTCTGGCAACGCCGACAGCCCGAACTCCGAATCCGTGGTGCCCGGCCCGATCCACACGTCGCTCACAGTCACCGGCGCGGCGCAGGCATTGAGGAAGTTCACCTCCATGGGCTCGGCGGGGCAGTCCGGCCGGGCCACGCCCCAGTCCATGTAGCGGCGCGAGGCCACCAGGCACACCGCCTGGGTGTTGGCCACCAGCGGCACCAGCATCACCGGGTTGGCCGGCTCCATCTGCTCAATCTGCACGGTGCCGGTGAAGTGCCCCCCCGCCACGGGCGCCATGAAGGCCACCTGGAAGCTGAACCAGTCGCCGGGGTACATGATGCCGCCGTAGAGGTCCCCGCCCGGCAGCGTGAAGACGCCGCCGCCGTCGTCCCGCAGGCGGATGTTCTTCACCGGGCACAAGTCGGTGCCGCGGTTCTCCAGCTTGAGCCCCAGCACCGCGCCCTGCGTGGGCGGAATGGTGCCGAAGTCCAGGGCCTGCGGCGTGAGCGCGAGCTCACAGGGCGCGTGCGCCTCCGGGTTGCCGCGGAAGTCCATCTGCACCGTGGCCGCGGAGAAGGCGTTGGTCGTCATCACCAGCGAGCCCTCCGCCGCGCGCAGCTCGGTGGGCTCGTAGAAGACCTCCAGGTTCACCTCGCCGCCGGGCGGCAGCGTCACCGGCAGCGCCAGCGGCGTGTGGTTGAACTGGGGCGCCCCACCCTGCTGCGGCAGCCAGCCCAGCGTGTTGATGGTGAGCCCGCCCTCGTTGGACGCGCCGCAGTTCTTCACGTTGACGATGACGCGCACCTTCGCGCCGAGCGGCTGCGTGCCGAAGTCGTGGAACGACGGGGACACACACAGCTCCGGCGCGCCGCCGTAGCCGCGCAGCTGCACGGGCGTCGTCGGATGGCGGCGGCTCTCCACGTGGTACAGCGCGGTGTCCTGCGCCGCGCCCTGGTGGTCCGGGGTGTAGCGGAACGTGAAGGACCGCACCTCGCCCGGCTGGAGCACCAGGGGGAAGCCGGCGCTGTTGTGGGTGAAGGACGCGTCGCGGCCCTCCAGCGTCAGCCGCGTCACCGTCACCGGCTCGGTGCTGATGTTGCGGATGCTCGACTCGCGCACCGCGTCCCGGTCCACGGGCACCGCGCCAAAGTCCAGGACCTCCGGCTCGGCCACCACCGCGCGCTCCAGCGCCTCCGCGGCCACCTGCACCGTCACGTCCGCGCAGCCGCGGCAGGGCGACACCGCCAGCGCCACCTGCTTGCGGCCCACCCGCACCGGGTGGAACGTCACCATGAGCTCGCGCCCCTCACCGGGCGAAAGCGTCACCGGCTCCACGCTGAACTCGTCGCGGTCCGCGCCCACCAGCCGCGGCGTCACCTCCACGGGCAGCTCCGTGGGGTTCTCCAGGCGCAGCGGCAGCACCTTCGTGGCGTCCGCTTCGATGCGGCCGAAGTCCAGCCGCCGCGGCGACACGCGGGCCCAGGCGTCCACGCCGCTCCCCGTCAGGGGGATGCGCAGCAGCGGTTCGATGCGCGTGTCCGAGCGCACCACCAGCACCGCCGGCTGAGAGCCTTCCGCGGGCGGCGCGAACCGCACGCGCAGCGAGCACGCGCTCCCGGGCTGCAAGCTGTGCGGCCCCTCATGGGTGAACTCGGCGCGGTAGGCCCCCTCCGGGCCCTCCACCCAGACCTCGTTCACGTCAACGGGTGCGCGGCCCACGTTGCGCAGCGAAATCTCCGCTTCGCGCGCATCGAAGATGGCCACCCGCTCGAAGTCGACGCCACTCGGCGTCGCCGTCAGCCGCCCGTCCGCCAGCGCCGAGCGCTCGCGATCCGCGCAACCGACCAGCAACCCCACCACCGCGAGGGCGACCCAGCCCAAGCGCCCTGTCATGGCCCACCCCTTCCCCACTACCGTCAACCCTGGCCGCCGCGCGCCCCACATGGAGGACGGCGGAAGGAACGGTGGCGAAGCTAGGCACCCACTTCAGGGTGGGCAACCAGCCACACATGGGGAACCCCGCGCCCAGGGGTGGGTGGGTGTCCGGTATCAAATCTTCGGAATGCGCAATGTCTTGCTGATCATCGCGCTTCCGCTGGCCACGAACATCAGCGCCAACGGGTGCAGCACCAACGGCCCCAGGCGCCACACACCGCCCCACAGGTCCGGACCGATGCGCCCCGCCCACAGCGCCGCGGCCATCACCATCACCAGCGCCAGGCTGGTGGGAATGGGGGTGCCCTCGAAGTACTTCACCTTCCCCGTGTCGTCCGACAGGTCCGCCGACGTGACGTTGAAGCGCGCCAGCCGGCTGATGCCACACGCCACGAAGTAGAGGAGCGCCGCCACGTCCAGCGAGCCGCGCATCCCCACCGCGAAGGCCAGCGCCGCCGGCGCCATGCCGAAGGAGATGACGTCCGCCAGTGAGTCCAGGTCCGCGCCCAGCGGTGACTTCTTGAAGCGCCAGCGCGCGATGCGCCCATCCATGACGTCCATCACCAGCGCCACCGGCATCAGGCCGAAGGCCACCCACAGCCAGCCCACCTCCCCGGAAGCCAGGTACTGCATGGAGGAGAGGATGGCGCCCGCGCCCGCGAAGCCGTTGCCCAGCGTCACGAAGTCAGCGAGCACGAACGTGCGAATCATCGAGAAGTGACGGCGCGGGCGGCGGGCACGAGACGGCTCGGTCGGCATATGCGCGATTTCCTACCACACCCCTCCCGCTCGGCCGGAAGCTCGTTCTTGCCACACTGCGTTGTGCCCGGTGGTGTGAGAAATCAATCCAGTTTCAGAAACATTTTGACGGTGTGATCAGCCGGTCCCTACGCTCGACGACTGTCATGCACCCCAAACTTCCCTCGCCCCTCCGGCGCGGTGTGCTCCGCCGTACGCGGAGCACCCGCTGGCAGTTCTCCCTTCTCGCAGGCATGAGCCTGCTGTTCAGCACCGCGTGTGGTGACGACGACGACGAAGGGACGCCTCCGGCCCAGACGCCCACCTACGAAGCCACCATCCGCCGCACCGCCCATGGCGTCCCCCACATCACCGGCAAGGACCTGGGCAGCGTGGCGTACGGCAACGGCTATGCCTTCGCCCAGGACCACGTCTGCATCCTCGCGGATCAGATCCTCAAGGTGCGCGGTGAGCGCGCCCGCTTCCTGGGCCAGGGCCCCGGCAGCACCTACGCGGGCAGCGACTTCGCCTACCGCGCGCTGGGCCTCCACGCGCGCGCCACGGAGCGCTTCAGCGCGCAGCCCGCCAACGTCCAGGCCATGCTCAAGGGCTACGCGGCCGGCTTCAACCGCTACCTCGAGGAGACGCCCAAGGATCAGCTCCCCGCGCCCTGCACCGGCGCCAGGTGGGTGCGGCCCATCTCCGAGGTGGACCTGCTGGCCTACGCCTTCAGCGCGGCGCTGACGGGCAGCAGCTACCAGGTCGCCCTGGCCCTCGCCGCGGCCACGCCGCCCAACGTGACGGCGACCGCCATCGGCACGCCGGACCGCGACCACGTCAAAATCCAGCGGCCCGAGCTGCACCAGGTGGGCAGCAACGGCTGGGCCATTGGCCGCGACCGCTCCGCCACCGGCCACGGCATGGTGGTGGCCAACCCGCACTTCCCCTGGGAAGGCGAGCTCAAGCTGTGGGAGAGCCACCTCACCGTCCCCGGGGAGCTGGACATCTACGGCGTGGGCCTGCTGGGCGTGCCCGCGGTCCTCATCGGCTTCAACAACGACGTGGCCTGGACGCACACCTTCTCCTCCGGCCAGCGCATGACGCTGTACGGACTGCGCCTGGTGCCGGGCAAGCCGACCTCGTACTACTACGACGACGAAGAGCGGGAGATGACCTGGAAGGACATCACCATCCTCGTCCTGCTCGACAACGGCACGCTCGTCAACGTCACCCGCCGCATGTACAGCAGCCACTACGGCCCCATCATCTCCATCCCCGGCACCGCGGAGTGGACCGAGCAGACCGCGCTCACCTACCGGGACGCCAACCTGGAGAACGACACCCTGCTGGCGCAGTTCATGGGCATGAACCAGGCCGGCAGCCTGGCTGAGTTCAAGGCCGTCTACGCGCGCGAGCAGGGCATCCCCTGGGTCAACACCATGGCGGCCGACCGCGCGGGCAACACCTGGTACACGGATGCCACCCCCACGCCGAACCTGTCGCCCGTGGCCCTGGCCACCTGGAACGCCGCCCGCCAGGGCGCGGACCTGGCCACCACCGCCATCTGGCAGCAGATGGGCCTGGTGCTGCTCGACGGCAGCAACAGCCAGAACGAGTGGCAGGAAGAGGCCGGCGCCCGCAGCCCGGGCCTGGTGCCCTTCAGCAAGGTGCCCAAGCTGGACCGCACCGACTTCGTCTTCAACGCCAATGACAGCTACTGGCTGGCCAACCCCGCCGCGCCGCTCAAGGGCTTCTCGCCCCTGCACGGCCTGGAGGACGTGCCCCAGACGCCGCGCACGCGCCTCAACGCCGTCATGCTCACCGAACAGGTCGAAGGTGGCGCGTCCGGCGCGGACGGCCTCTTCACCCGCACCGAGCTGCAGGACGCCATCCTCAACAACCGCGGCATGATCGCCGAGCTGCTCATCGACGACGTGGTGGCCCGCTGCACCGGCCAGACGACGGTGCCCTATGGCGCTGGCACCGTGGACATCAGCCAGGCGTGCGCGCTGATTGCCCAGTGGGATCGTCGCTATGACGTGGACAGCGTGGGCGCCATCGTCTGGCGCGAGTTCGCGGGCGCGTTCACCATGAGCGAGCTGCAGGCGAGCCCGGCGCTGTACGCCACGCCCTTCGACCCGGCCAACCCCATCGCCACGCCCCACACGCTGGCGCCCGCGCCGGCCCAGGGCACCGACCCCGTCCTGACGAAGCTGGCCCAGGCCGTGGACACGCTGACGCGCGCGGGCCTGGCCCTGGACCTCCCGCTGGGCCAGGCGCAGTTCACCCCCCGCGTGAGCGGCGAGCGCATCCCCATCCACGGCGGCGGCAACTACGACGGCGCGGCGAACATCGTCAGCTTCGGCACGCTGAAGTCCACCACGCCCAACGCCGAGTCAGGCACCGCCACGCGCACCGTGGTCAACAGCCGCACGGCCCTGGCCAACGGCGGCTACGTCATCAACAACGGCAGCAGCTTCATCATGGCCATGGAGTTCACGCCCACCGGCGTGCAGGCCAGCGCCCTGCTGACCTACAGCGAGTCCAGCAACCCGGCCTCGCCGTACTACGCGGACCAGACGCGGCTGTTCTCCCAGAAGCAGTGGCGGCCCATCCTCTTCACCGCCGAGGAAGTCGCCGCCGCGCCGGGTGAGCAGATCACCCTCATCGGCAACTGACGCACCCCGCCGGCCCCCGCTTCGTCGGGGGCCGGACACCTCGCGGCCCGGCGGGGCAATGTCGGGCCGCGGATGTCCGCCCTCCAGTCTGATTCCGTCTGCTCCCGGGACGCGCGCCAATGGGTGCGCAGACCGCCAGGCGCCGCCGTTCGTTCCTGGCGAAGGGGCACCGGGATTTCCCGGTGGAATCACCGAGGCAGCAGCAGGGGGACATCATGGCCACATCCGTCTACAAGACCGCCATCATCGGCAGAGTGTTCTTCCTCCGATGGGAGGCGCCACCCAGTCAGGAAGAAATCCACACCGTCTTCCAGCAGATGAAGGGCGCGCACGAGCAGCTCCAGCACCCGCTGGTCCTCGTCGCCAGCCTCTCACCGAAGTCGTCCGTGCCCAACTCAGAGCAGCGGCGCAACCTGTCCACCTTCCATTCGGACGCGCGCCCCCTCTTCACGGAGATTCACGCCATCGTCGAAGGCAATGACCTGCAATACAACCTGCAGCGGGTCATCATCTCCGGCATCAACCTGGTGACGCGCACCTTCGACGAGGCCTTCCACCGCGTGCACAAGCACGCCGACCTCGTCGCCCCCTACCTGGGCAAGAGCCTGGGCGTGGACGGCGTGAAGGTCATCGAGGAGGCCCGCTCGCGCGGCGTGGTGTGAGCCTGGGCGACGGTGCCCCGGACGAAGCGGTGGTCGAAGAAGTCCACGTAGAGGTACTCCGGCCACGACACCATGGACCGGGGTCCCCGCATCACCGCGCGCGTCAGCTCCGTCACCATCATCCCCGCCGCGCTCGTCGCGCCCACCACGCAGGTGGGCGCGTGGCCCCGGCCCTGGTAGCACGCGTCCATGTACTCGCGGAGCATGTAGCTGCCCAGGTGGGGGATGATGGCCGGCAGGTCGATGCGCCCATCCGGCAGGAGGTAGAGCGCTTCGTACAGCGGCGCGTCCGGCTGGAAGACGTGCAGCGCCGCGCCAAAGCCCAACATCAGCCCCGTCATCGCCGGCACCCCACGCTGACGGCAGGCGCGGTGGAGCACCTGCTTCTCACACGCTCCCGCGATGTCGATGACCTCCACCACGTAGTCCACCGGGCCCAGCCCGCCGCCTCCGCCAAGCACGTCCTCCACGTTGGCCGCGGTGATGCCCTCCAGCACCTCCCGCAGCCGCAGGTTCGGGTGGATGTCCCGGCACATCCGCCCCACCACCTCCACCTTGGCGCGGCCCAGCGTGCTCTCGAAGCAGCCCACCTGCCGGTTCATGTTGTGGCGCTCGTAGACGTCGAAGTCCGCCAGCGTCACGCCGCCGAACCCCAGCCGCGCCAGGTCCACCGCGCACTGGCCTCCCGCGCCGCCCACGCCCGCCACCAACACATGCGTGCGTGACAGCTTGTCCAGCGTCTCCGCATCCACCACGCCCAGACTGCGCTGGAACCGCTGCTCGACCATGGGCCGCCTCGCGTTGAAGTCTGGCTTTCATGTGCCCCCCACCCAGGAGGGTGGCGAGCGCCCCATGGGCGCGTGTGTTCAGCACCCCTCCCACGTCACCTGGTGCCGTTCGGACCCCGTCAGTCCTCCCGTACTGGAGCGCTAATCCGCTCTTGCCCGTTCTGGTCGCCTGTGGTCATTTGCGCGCGCTCGTCACCCAAGCCTCTCAATCCCTGCCGGGTTCCTCGTGACGCCCCGGAAGCCGCACCGGTGATGCGCGGGCTTCAGTGATGAAGCACGCGCCGAAGTCCCCCACCTGGCAGGGGATGTCAGAGGTTCGATCCACAGTGGCATTCACCCATGAAGTCCCTGCCTGGAGAACACTCCAGGAGTTACAGGGGTTTGGTGATTGGCGTGAATTCTGCTCGGGGGGGCGACACGTCAGGGGCGTCATGGGCCGGCGGTAATTCGACTCCCCCGAACATCTTCAGCCGATCCGAGGTCTGTATGCGTTCCGTGTTCTTCCTCTGTGTCTCGTTGGCATGTCTGTCGTTGGCTCGAACCGCCGAAGCGGCCCCCTCTGAGGACATGCGACAGGCTGTCTCACGGGCCGCGGCGCTCCAGGGCGTGGCGCTGGCGGAGGGCGCGCCGGTCAGCGCCGCGTTCCTGGGCTCCAGCAATCTGGGAGGCGGTGAGCGGGTGGCGCTGTTCGGCGACGTGGCCCACTACCGCTACCGCCTGCAGGTGGGGCCGTCGCGGCATGACGTCGTCACCCTGCACCGGGTGGTGCGGGAGGACGGGGCGTGGCGGCCGGCGCGTGCGACGCGCGCGGTGTTCATGGTGCACGGCGACGGGTGGGGCTTCGAGGCCGCGTTCCTCTCCAGCGTCGGCTCCGCGTTCGTGCCGCCCGAGCAGTCGCTCGCCGCGTACCTGGCGAAGGAGGGCGTGGACGTGTGGGGCATCGACCTGAGGTGGGCGGGCGTGCCGCGGGACACGCGGGATTTTCGCTTCATGAAGCACTGGACGCTGGAAACGCACGCGGCCGACGTGGGCGTGGGGTTGGGCGTGGCGAAGCTGCTGCGGCTCGCGGGCGGCAACTTCCAGGGCCCCCTGCACCTGCTGGGCTGGAGCCGGGGCGCGGTGGTCGGCTACGCGTACCTCAACCGTGAGGCCCGGCTGCCGCGCGCGCTGCGCCAGGTGGACGGCTTCATCCCCATGGACATGGCGGTGCGCTTCTCGCCGCGGGACGCGCAGCAGCAGGCGTGGGCGTGTGAGCGCTACGAGGTGCTGAGCAATGCCCGCCAGGAGGGCCAGCTGGAGGGCGGCCTGCTCGGGCCGGCGCCGGGCATCATGCTGCAGGCCATTGGCCAGCTCGCCGCGGCGCAGCCGGCCGCGCCGTCTCCATTGGTGATGGAAGACATCTTCGGGCCGGGCACGGGCGTGCCCACCAACCGCAAGCTGGCCGTGGTCGCGGCGGGCGCGACGAGCGTGCTCTTCGCGCCGCTGCAGCCCATCGTCCCCGCCTACCACTTGATGGGCAGCACGCCGGACGCCCTGGGCCTGCCGGAGCAGCTCTCCTTCACCCGCGAGGGCTACCTCTTCGAGTTCGGCCAGCGCACCGCCCCGTACCAGAGCATCAACGAGGTGGTGGAGACGGAGGCGTGGGCTTGCGGGAAGAGCGTGCCCTACGACGACCGCCTGCACGACGTGAAGGTGCCGGTGCTGTACGTGGGCGCCGCGGGCGGCGTGGGGCGCTACGGCGAGCACAGCCTCACGCTGCTGGGCAGCCGGGACGTCACCCGGCTCAACGTCAGCACGCTGCCGGAGGCCGCGCGCGCCCTGGACTTCGGGCACGCGGACCTGTTCCTCGCGGATGACGCGCGCGCGCGCGTCTGGAAGCCCATTCTCCAGTGGATTCGCACCCACTGAGGCAGAGGGCCTAGCTGTCTGCCTTCCACAAGCCGTGGCGCCGGGCCCGCCGGCCCAGCGTCACCGGGTCCATCCCCAGCGCCACGGCCGCGCGCCGCAGCACCCCGCCGTGGCGCTCCAGGGCCTCGCGGATGAACTCCCGCTCCACCCGCTCCAGCCGGGCGCGCAGTGAGCCATCCCCACCCGGCTCGCCGCGCAGGGCCAGGGTGGAGCCCAGCACCGGCGGCAGCAGCCGCCGCGACACCACCTCGCCCGGGCGGGAGAGCAACACCGAGCGCTCCATGACGTTGCGCAGCTCGCGCACGTTGCCCGGCCAGCCGTAGGCCCGCAGCGCGTCCACCGCGTCCGGCGCGATGCCGCTGGCCGAGCGGCGCAAGGTGCGGTTGAACAGCTCCAGGAAGTAGAGCGCCAGCTCCGGCACGTCCTCTGGCCTGTCCCTCAGCGGCGGGATGTCCACCGTGAAGCTGTTGAGCCGGTAGAAGAGGTCCGCGCGGAAGCGGCTGGCGCGCACTTCCTCGCCCAGGTCCTTGTTGCTGGCGGCCACCACGCGCACGTCCACGTGGCGCACCTGGGTGCCGCCCACCGGACGCACGTCCCCCGTCTCCAGCACGCGGAGCAGCTTCGCCTGGAGGTTGGCGGTGGTGTTCTCGATTTCGTCCAGGAAGATGGTGCCGCCGTTGGCGAGCACGAAGAGCCCGGGGTGGTCCGCCACCGCGCCCGTGAAGGACCCCTTCACGTGGCCGAACAGCTCGCTCTCCAGCAGCGTCTCCGACAGCGCGCCGCAGTCCTGGACCACGAGCGGCACGTCCCCCCGGCCACTGAGCCGGTGGAGGATGCGCGCCAGCACCTCCTTGCCCGTCCCCGTCTCGCCCTGGAGCAGCACGGCCACGCGGTGGGGCGCCACCAGGCGCACCAGCTCCATCACCCGCTGCATGGCGGCGCTGCGGAAGCCCACCTCGTCCCCGCCGCGTCCACCGGGGGCGGGCGGCAGCTCCTGCGACAGCGCGCGCTCACGCAGCAGGCTGCGCTCCAGCTCCAGCGCCATGCGCCACTGTTCGGTGCGCACGCCGTGCTCGCGCCCCGCTTGAAGCACCGCCTGGTGCATGGCCTCCCGCGTGGGTGAAGGCCCGAGCGCGCGGAAGATGCGCCCGGCGTTGAAGAGGGCCACCAGCCGCTCCGACGCGGCCGGCGCGCAGTAGACGATTCGCGACGCCAAATCACTGGGCGGCCCCGCGCCAGAAGGGTCCGCGTCCGCGCGGCCGGCGGCCAGGGACTCCACCAGGGACAGGGCCTGCTCCTCGTCCTGGCCGCACACCACCAGGCACGCCGCGTCCCCGCGCGTCACCAGCGCGTGGGCGTCCGACGGGCTGGCGGCGAAGTGGAGCTTGGCCACCCCCTCCAGCGCGGCCGTCACCGCGCGCGCCTCCGGTTCGGTGGCGAAGGCCACCACCACCTGGAGGTGCGACGAGGCGAGGTAGCGCGCCAGCTTCACGCCGTCCGCTTCCTCGAAGGCGCGGAAGCTCACGCCCATGGCCGCCACCGCGCCGGACGCGTCGTGACGCCAGCGCACCACGCCGCGCACGCGGATGTGCTCACCGGAGTCCGGAAGGGAGAACGACAGCTCCACGTCCTCGCCCTCACGCGGCCCGTCGGACGGCGTGTGCGGCGTGGCGATGAGCCCGATGCCCGTCTCACTGATGTTGACGGCCCAGCACCCATGGAGCGCGGGCTGCGTCACCACCTTCACGTACAACGGCTTGCGTTCGCTTCGAGGGGCGTGGGCGGACACAGGCCGCGTCATGACCACCACAGTCTACTTGAGGAATGAAGCGACGCTGACAATTTGCGACGCGGGAAGATTCGCCAGCCATCACTCGACCTGGATGTAGGTACAGGTCATGAATGACCGGGCGGCGGAAGGTATCAACAAGCAATTGAGCCCGTCTCGCGGCATGTGACACGCCCTGGCGCTCCCCCTGCCCCGCCGCTGCTGGCATGCTGGGGCCGTCTTCATGGCCATCGAAGCAGGCACCTCCCGCTCCGGCCCCACGCTCCGGATTGCCCAGCGAGTCCCGCGCACGGAAGCGGAGGGCCCCGGTGTGCGCTACGCCCTCTGGGTCCAGGGCTGCTCCCTGCGCTGCCCGGGGTGCTGCAACCCGGAGATGTTCGCGACCGAGCGCGGCACCGTGGAGACGGTGGAGGCCCTGGCCCGGCAGGTCCTGGCCACGCCCGGCATCGAGGGCCTCACCCTGCTGGGCGGCGAGCCCTTCTCCCAGCCCGGGCCCGCCGCGGCGCTGTGCGAGCGCGTCCGCGCCGCCGGGCTAAGCATCATGGTCTTCACCGGCCATACGCTCGCGGAGCTGCGGGCCCAGGCGCGCGGCGACGTGGACCGGCTGCTAGGGGCGGTGGACCTGCTGGTGGACGGCCGCTTCGAGGCGGACCAGCCGGAGACGGCACGGCGGTGGATTGGCTCGCGCAACCAGGTGATGCACTTCCTCACCGGCCGCTACTCGCCGCACGACGCGTGCTTCACCGCGCCGAACACGGCGGAGGTGCACTTCGTCGGCGGCAAGCTCGTCATCAACGGCTGGCCCGCGCTCGCTGACCGGTTCCGTCCATGATTCGCGTCGCTCCGTCCGAGCTCGAGCTGCTCACGCTCGCCCGCGCCATCGCCGGCCTGGGACAGTACGCCCCCGTGGAGGACCTGCTCCGCAACCGGCACGCCGTCCCCGCGAAGTTCAGCCCCGGCGCGATGCACGTCCTACGGGACACGCTCGCCAAGGGCGGAGTGCTCGCGCTCGCCCGGTGCGGCGGCTGGCGCCAGCAGCGCACGGTGCGCGACGGGCAGGCTCGCGCCGGCCGGCTCTGGGAGCGGCATGCGCCGCCCGCCCTGCGCTTCTCCCCCCTCACCTTCCACGTCCTGAGGTGGCTGCTGGAGCAGCCCCTGACGAAGCACGGGGCCATGCCGCTGGAAGTGGACGCAGCGCCCACGCTCGCCGACGAGCTCTTCCTCTATCTCTGCTGCCGCCTGGTGGCGGGCACCCCCTGCGCGCCGGCCCTGGGCGCCCAACGCCTCTTCCGCCGCTCCGCGCTCTGCTGGCTGGGCTTCCCGGAGCAGTTCGGGACGCAGCGCCCGGAGCTCGATGCCGCCGCCTTCGCGCCGCTGCTGGCGGACGGCGCGTGGCTGCTGGAGGCGCTGCGGCTGGAGCTCGTGCGGCGTTGGCGTGGGTTGGAGGAGTCCAAGCGCCACCTCGCGTCCCCCGGAGAGGCGCTGGCCCTGGGCGCGGCGCAGGAGGCCGTGCTCGCCGCGTTCCTCGACGCGGTGGATGGCGCGGGCAGAAGGGACCTCGCGGGCTTCCTCCTCGAAGCGGCGCGCCCCCTGCTGGAGCAGCCCGCCACGCGCTGGGTGGAGGGGCTGTCTTCCACGGCGACGTTGTCCTCTCGGGCCGAGGCGGCCCGTGCCGCCGCGGCCTTCCTGCGCGCCCTGGGCCGCCTGTCACGCTGGGACGCGGAGCACCGCGCCGTGCGCTTCTTCGACGACGACTACGACGCCGCCCAGCACCTGCTGTCTGAATGGAGCGCCTTCGGTGAGGCAGGCTTCCGCCGCGCCGAGGACCATGCCCGGCAACTGACGACCGCCCTCACCAGCGCCTCCGCCGCACCTCCACCTTCCTCCGCCGGGAGCGCTTCATGAGCCGCGCCTACCGAGTCTCCGTCTCCGAGTCCCTCAACCGCGTCGTCCAGGCCGAGGACGGCCTGTGCTCCAAGCTGGAGCTGCTCCCGCTCCTATCGCGCGAGGAGCTGGCCGGGCTGCTCGCGGCCGAGCTGGCCAACCGCGGCTTCACGCAAGAGGGCGACGTGGCGCTGCGCACGGAGGCGGATGGCGTCCGCGTCGCCATTGACGTCACCACCGGCGACGTCAGCGTCACCCTCAGCGGCGAGCAGGAGGTGGAGCTGCAGGCGCGCGGCGAGCTGGCCGTGGAGCGGCTCGACGAGGTGGAGCAGGCGAAGCTGCGCGCCCAGGACCTGGCGCGCGCGCGGCTGGAGGACGCGGCGGACGTCGCCACCGACAAGCTGCGGCAGCAGGTCACCCAGCGGCTCGAAGGTCGGTTGCGCGACCTCAAGTCGGAGCTGGATGCCATCTCCAACAAGGTGACGGCGGAGGCGCTCAAGGTGCGCGCCGGGCAGCTCGGCACCATCGAGGAGGTCCACGAGGACGCGGCGACGGGCTCGCTCACCATCAAGGTGCGCGTATGAGTCAGCGCATCCCCGAGGAGTCTCTGCCGACGGAGCTGTCGCCCTTCGCCGCCGTCGAGGCCGCCTACCCCTCCGAGCTGAACCGCGTCTGCGAGGCGCTGCTGCGCGGGCTGCCCGTCATGGTGGAGGCGGACAAGGAGCTGACGCCTTACTTCTACAAGTGCCTGCGCGACAGGCTGAAGCAGGACGGCAAGCAGTTCCTCTACCTGGACGGCCGCACCGCGCAGGAGCCCCCACCGGGCATGCCCGCGCCCAGCATGATGGCCACGCTCATCGCGCAGCTCCGGGACGCGGTGCGCGGCGCGGTGCGCGAGCGCATCGTCGTGTTGCCCCACCTGGACCTGCTCACCACCAGCACCGGCGGGCTCACCAGCGAGGCGCGCGAGGTCATCCCCCTGCTGTACGAAAACCCGGAGATGCTCTGGGTCGGCTTCAAGGACCCGTCCTTCGCCGTGCCGCGCGTCATCGAGAACCTCTTCCCCCACAAGGAGAGCATCCTCGGCGTGGGCAGGGACAGGCTGCGCTACCTCATCACCCAGCGCGAGTGCCGCAAGTTCGGCAGGGGCCTGCAGCCCTACGCGCTCTACAAGCACGTCTCTGGCGTCAACGCCGTGCGGCTGCGCCGGCTGCTGGGCGCGATTACTGGCGAGGACTACCCCGCAAACCCGAAGCCCGCGTATGCGCAGCTGCGCTCGGCCACGCTCACCGGTTCGCTCAGCGTGCCAGAGCTGGAGCTGCACACGGACATCGGCGGCTACGCCAAGGTGAAGCAGCGGCTCCAGCAGGAGCTTCTGGACGTCCTGTCGCACAAGGACACGCTGAGTGACGCGGAGGCGGTGAAGCGCGTGGAGGCGCTGCTGCCGCGCGGGATGATCTTCTGGGGCCCTCCCGGCACCGGCAAGACGCTGTTCGCCAAGGCCATGGCCTCGGCGCTGGGCGCGGCCGTCCAGGTGGTGAGCGGCCCCGAGCTCAAGAGCCGCTGGGTGGGCGAGAGCGAGGAGAACCTCCGTCAGATCTTCGTCCGCGCCCGGCAGGCGGCGCCCAGCATCATCATCTTCGACGAGTTGGACTCCTTCGCGTCGGCGCGTGGCACGTACACGGGCTCGGGCGTGGAGCACTCCATGGTGAACCAGCTCCTCACGGAGATGGACGGCTTCCGCAAGGAGGAGCTGGTCTTCGTCGTGGGCACCACCAACTTCGTGGAGTCCCTGGACCCCGCGCTGCTGCGCCCCGGCCGCTTCGAGTTCCAGCTCTGCATCCCCTACCCCAACAGCGCGGACCGGCGCGCCATCCTGTCCATCTACAACCAGAAGCTGGGACTGGAGCTGACGGAGCGCGCCCTGGACTACGCGGTGAAGCGCACGGGCGACCGCGTGGAAGGCACCGGGACGCGCTTCTCCGGCGACCACATCCAAGCGCTGTGCCGGGCGCTCGCGCGGCGAAGGCTGCGCGAGGGCGTCCAGGGCCCCACCGAGGCGGTGGACGTGGAGCGCGCCCTCACGGAGTTCCTGGACCGACCGGAGCTCACGCCCACGGAGGAGCGCGTGGTGGCCACGCATGAGGCGGGGCACGCGGTGTGCGCCCTGTTCTGCAAGCACGCGCCCGCCATCGACCGCATCAGCATCCGGGGCGACCTGGCGGGCTCGCTGGGCCACGTGCAGTACGCGGACCCGGCGCACCGGTACGTCGTCACTCGAGGCCAGTTGCTGGACAGCATCTGCATGCTCTTCGGCGGCCGGGAGGCGGAGGACCTGCTGTTGGACGACCTCTCCCTGGGCAGCGCGCACGACCTGGAGCGCGCCACGGAGATCGCGCGCGAGCTGGTGGAGGACCTGGGCATGGGCGGAGACGGCGTGCCCGTGCGCCGCTTTGATGCTCCGGGACGGCAGGCGGACCGGCATGCCCTGTCCGACGCGACGCGGAGCACGCTGGAGGCCGCGATACAGGAAGTCCTCGCCGTCCAACGGGCCCGGGCCCGGGATATCCTCCAGCGGGAGAAGGAGCGGGTCGTGGCCCTGAGGGATTTGCTCATCGAACGCAAGGTGTTGGACCGCGAGGCCTTCACCCACCTGGTGCCCGCGCCCGTGGCACCGAAGAAGGAGCCCGCGCTTGGCTAGCCTCATCCTCCGCCTCCAGGTGGACCCGGCGACGGGCCGCAAGGACGTCATCATCCAGTACGAGAGCGACGCGGACGCGCTGCCCATGGAGCACGAGGACGAGCACCGTCGGCTCGTGGACTCGCTCATCCAGGGTGGCACGCTGAAGGCCTCAGAGCTGGGCCGCGTCATCGTCGAGCGCGACACGCCAGCGGGCAAGACGGCCGAGCCCAACTCCACCGCCGAGGACGCCTCCGAGAAGGTCAGCCAGAAGGCCTGATGTCCATGCTCGTCTTCACCAGTGAGGAAGCGCTCCACCTGGCGCTGACCTCCGGACTCGTCCCCGCCGAAGTCCAGGCCGCCCCCGCCCGCTACCACCGGACGCCCGACGGCGCGCTTCACGTCCTGCCGGAGGTGATGCCCGCGAAAGAGGTGCTCGCGCGCCTCGCGTCCCTGGGCGTGCAGGAGACGCGGAGCCGCGCGAAAGAGGCCACACCGGTCCTCTGCTGGGCGGAGCTGGTGTCGTCGCGGCGCGCGCCGCTGGAGACCGCCCCCACCGGCCCGGTGCTGTTCCTGCCCCCGAGCGCCGACGCGCTCCTTCCCTTGGCGGGCGAGATGCTGCGCCTGGGGTGCGACCGGCAGGAGGTGTGCTTCGCCCAAACCGCGGAGGGAAGCGGACAGCGGGCCTTGCTGCGCGCGATGGCGCCGCCCTACTTCACCCTCACCCGCGCGCTGGACGCCGCGGGCCCGCTGCGCGCCTTCGTTCCCGCCGTCCCAGGGCAGCTCTCCGTCTGGGTCGAGGTGGGCTACACGCATCCGCTCGCGCGCACGCTCCAGGCGCCTGTCGGGACGTTGCTGCTCATCCGCGGCGAAGGCCCCTGGCTGACCGCGCCGGACGGCCCGTGGACGGACCTGTACCAACACACCGACCTGCGGCTCCCAGCCCCGGGCGAGGACTGGACACCCGCGCCCACGCCGGGCCGGCTGACGGTGCCGCTGCGCCTCACGCGAGCCGCGCGCATGGAGCCCGCGAGCCTGTGGGTGCTGCGCGAGAATGCGCTCGCCCAGGTGGAGTCCCTGGTCCACACGTTGCCGGAGCCGCTGCTCGCGCAGCTTCGCTTCGCCGTCACGGGACCAGCGGAGGCGCCGTGCATCGTGCTGCGTGCGCGAGCGGGCCGGGAGCGGCCCCCGGAGCTGGGCCTGTCGGGCATGGCCTACGCGCCGCTGCCGCAGCTCGCGGACCTCTTCCTCCCGTGTGACGGACTGTTGGAGCCACCCGTGCGCCGGGACCGCCTGCGCGCGCTGCTCGTCCCCCAGGCCGACACCGTGACGTGGCTGCATCCCACCGGGGGCGGTGGGTTCCGCGCGGAGCGGCTGCCGGAGTCCGCGTTCGAGCCGCTCGACACCTGGGTGGACTACGTCGTGGATACCCACGCCGACGCACTCATGCCGTGGGTCCGGAGCGCCAGCTTCGACTTCGCCGCCTTTGAGGCCGCGGAGGGTGAGTGGCAGAGCGCGGCCCGCGCGGTGCAATCGGACGAAGCGGCGGACCGGAGCTCGCGCGGCACGCGCCGTGGCCGCAGTGAGGAGCCAACCTCCTCGGTGGCGCCCGCGAGTCCTCCGCCCATTGTCGCGGTCCGCGTCGCTCAGCCCGTGCCCACCGGCGCCCGCCTGGCGCCGCTCACGCCCGCGCAATCCAACGCGGTGGAAGAGGAGCTGGGTGCGCTGGAGAAGTCCTTCCTGGCCCTGGAAGTGCCCGCCGACTCGCCGCAGCGGCAGGAGCTCTGGACTCGCATGGCGGAGCTGAACGGACGGCTGGGCCGCAAGCGCGAGGCAAGCCTGTGCTGGACGCGCGCGCTGTGGTCCGCGTCCGACACCGAGACCACCGAGCTGGTACGGCGCTGGGCTGATTCAGAGAACGAAGGAGGCGCCTCCCCCGCGGAACGGATGGCGTCACCCGCGCCCACGGGTGATGACGTGCGCGGCGTCGCCAGCAGCCTGGTGCGCGCGGTGCGCGTCCCGGGTGCGCCCGTGCCCGTCGACGTGGCGGCACTCCAGCGATGGCTGGACCGGCATGACGCGGAGCTCGACGTCCGGACGCTCTGGCTCACCCGGACGGCGCTCGACACGCTGGCGGGGGGTGATGCGCTCGGACTTGCACGCGCGAGCGACCGGGTGCTGGAGCTGCTTGAGCGAGGCCTGTCGCTCGCCAGAGACGTGCCCCGCTTCCTGCGAGCTGGCACTGATTCGGCGCAGGTGCCCCGTGTGGTGGCGCAGCTCGAAGCCCTGCTGGAGCGCTTCGAGCACACACCTCGCCGCCGCTCGTCCATCGAAGCGGCGCCCGCGCTCACGCTCGCTTATGTCCGCTACGTCTTCGCGGTGGGGCTCGCGCGGCTCGGGCAGGCGGACCGTGCGCGGACCCTGGCGTCCGCGGCGGAGGAGGCGGTCGACACGAAGGAGGCCATCCACGGCTTCCTCTCCCGTGCCTACGGTGCGCGCGTGGCCCAGGCCCTGGAAGGCCAGCCGCCCGAGACACCGCTGCCCTCCGACATCGCCGCCGAACTGAACGCCCTGAGCACGTTCCAGCGGTACAAGGTGGACCGGCTGCGGCAGGCCTCGGTGTTGCTGGAGCCCAGCGAGCGGCTCGACCCCGCGAGGGCCTTCGGGCGCGGCGCGCGGGACTTGCGCGGCGAGGAGTTCGCCACCCTTCGCGACTTGAAGGATCCGGCGCAGGTGGCCGCGCAGGTGGAGACCCTTACGGCCCGGGCCACCGAAGCGACGCTTCCCGCCGAGGAACGGCAGCGGCTCATCGGAGGCCTGCTGGACACGCTGCCCCGCGTCGCTCCGGCGCGCGCGCTTCCACTCCTGAACCGGCTCGTCGCATCCATGGAAGCGCTCCCCGGTGAAGCCCAGGCGGTGATGCTGGGTGATGCGCTGACGCTGGCGGCCCTCTTCGGCCGGGCGGACCACGCGATGACGCTGGCGGCGCGGCTGCGCAAGGTACTCACGGCGCTGGCCCCCACGTCGCCCGCCTGGAGTCGGGGCATCCTGGGAGTGATCCTGCGGGGCCTGCGCCGGGTGGGCCTGTCACGCGAAGCCGCCGAGTTGGTGGACGCGGCGCAAGAGCGCCTGACGGGCCCCAAGACACCGCTGACGGCGAGGCTCGGCGTGGCGGCGGGCCTGTCCATGCAGGGGCGCACGGCCGAGGCCGTTGACGTGTTCGACGCCGCCTTCGAGTCACTGGGCGCGGCGAAGGGAGGACTGCCGGAGCGACTGACGCTGATGCGCAGCCTCGCGAGCGCGTTGGCACACGCCCCCGTGGAGCTGGCGCTGCCGGGGCTGGCGCGCATCTCGGAGGGGCTGCCCATCGTCACGGACAGCTACAACACCAACAGCCACTTCTGCCTCTCCGTGGTGGAGCTGGCGGACGCGCTGGTGCAGGGCCACGTGGAGGTGGCGCAAGGCACCGGAGCGCGCGCGCGAAGCTGGCTGGACGAAGACGAATTCCTGGTGCGACGGCGCATCCATCGGGAGCTGGAGGAGCGCACATGAGCAGTCATCCCGCCATCTCCGAGCTGACGTTCGACACGCTCGCCCAGGAAGCCCACGGCCTGCGCGAGCGCCTCAACCGCTTCCGCCTGGCGCTGGGCCGTCACTTCGTGGGCAAGCAGACGCTGGTGGACCTGATGACGGTGGCGGCGGTGGCGCAGGAGCCGCTGCTGCTGGTGGGCCCACCGGGCACGGCCAAGTCGGACCTCGTCCTCAAGTTCCGGGACGCGCTGCGCATCCCCGACGAGGATTACTTCGAGTACCTCCTGACGCGCTTCACCGAGCCGTCGGAGGTGCTGGGTCCCATCGACATCAACCTGCTGCGCCAGGGCCGCTACATCCGGCGCGAGGGCGGCAAGCTGCCCACGGCGAAGCTGGTGTTCCTCGATGAGGTGTTCAAGGCCAGCTCCGCCATCCTCAACGCGCTGCTCACCGTCATCAACGAGCGCAAGTTCTACCAGGACGGCGCGCCGCAGCCGGTGAAGCTGAAGGTGCTCTTCGCCGCCACCAACGAGCTGCCCGAGCACGCCGAGCTGGGCGCGCTGAAGGACCGCTTCTGCCTCAAGGCCGCGTGCCGCCCGGTGCAGGACCGCTACTTCCTGGAGCTGCTGGACTCCGGCCTGGATTCGCAGACGCACCGCGAGCTGAACCAGAAGCCCTGGGCGGAGGGCCACGCCACGCTGGACGACCTGCTCAAGGCCCACCGCTACCTGACGCTGATGATGGGCAAGCGCGAGACGGGCCCGGACGGCCGCGAGCTGCGCGACCGGGACCTGTTCTTCCGCGACGACCTGCTGCGTGAGTTCCGCCGCGTGGTGCAGACGCTGACGCGCGAGGACGGCGTGTTCATCAGTGACCGCAAGCTGGTGAAGCTCTACCGCCTGCTGCGCACACGAGCGTGGATCTTCCACGGCGGCGCGGTGGAGCGACAGGACCTCCAGCTCCTCTCGTACCTGGGCGAGACGCGGGAAGAAATCGACCTGCTGGAGGAGAAGGTGCCCCGGCTGCTGGGCCTCTCGTGAGTCGCGGATGAGCACGGAGCTGAGAAGCCCCCAGGACACGGAGCGCTGGCTGTGCGCGGGGCTGTGCCTGATACGGCACGAGGACCTCACGGCCGACGCGTTGACCCCGGCAGTGCCGTATCAGGCACAGCCCCGCGCACAGCCAGCGCTCCGTGTCCTGGGGGCTTCTC
>NZ_JABXEP010000103.1:0-29942 GCF_013372605.1 Myxococcus sp. AM009 | reverse complement strand
GCCCGGCGCGCCACGAGGGCCACGCTCGCCGCGGCGAGCGGCAGGGCCACCGGCCCCCATACCCACGCGCTCGACAGGTCCGCCGCCATGTCACCCCGCGACGCCGCCGCCCGGGCCGTCGTCCTCGGGCAGGTGCGCCTTGCCCGTCTCCTCGTGGAGCCGCCGCGCCAGCAGCAGCGAAAAGCCCGTGGTGCTCACCGACACGACGATGCCGGTGAGCACCAGCGCGGAGGGCACCGGGTCTGGCGGCTCCACGCGCCGCCCCACGGCCACCAGCACCAGGAAGATGCCGCTGCCCAGGAGGTTGGCGGCCAGCAGCTTGCGCACCAGGTGCTCCCGCGCCAGCAGCCCGTACAGGGCCACGGCCACCACCGCCGCCGCCGCGCCCAGGTACAGCGTCACCGCGCTCACCGTGGCGCCTCCCCGCGCCAGGTCCCCGGCACGTCCCGCCGTCCGGCGAAGAGCACCGCCAGCACCAGCGCGATGGACACCATGGCCGCCACCTCGATGAGGACGATGAGCCCATAGGCCGCATCGCGCGGATACTCGAGCAACCGCCCCGCCAGGCCCGCGCCCACCAGCAGCGCCGCCGCCTGGAAGGCCCCGCCCGGCAGGCGGCTGCCCACCCACAGGAGGTACAGCGCCACCAGCACCGCCACCGGCACGCCCAGCCGCGCCAGCGCCGGCAGCACCGGGCCCGCGTCCACCGGCGCGTCCGCCGGGCCCGCGGGCCTCGCCGGCAGCACGGCCCAGGCGGCCAGCCCGGCCAGCCACAGCACCCCCACCTCCAGCAGCGTGTCGTAGGCGCGGAAGTTGAGCAGCACCGCGGTGACGGGGTTCTTCACGCCGCTGTCCGGCAGGCGCTCGCGCACAAGCTCCGGCAGCCGTGTGGGCGGCGCGGGCAGCGCCCACAGGGCCCACAGCAGCAGCCCCCCCACGGCGGCGCACGGCAGCGCCACCCAGGGCCTCCAGGCCATCGGGCGCTCCCGCGCGCGCCCCAGCCGGACCGCCGCGTCCAGCAGCAGCGCGCCGGTGAAGCCCGCGCTCAGCCCCGCCTCGGCCAGCGCCACGTCCACCGCGCCCAGCCGCACCCACGCCAGCGCCAGCAGCAGCCCGTAGGCGATGAACACCACGCAGGCCTGGAACACGTCCCGGGCGCAGACGGCCCGCCAGACCAGCAGCGGCAGCGCCAGCGCCAGCAGCGCGTCCAGCATCAGTCCCGCGTCCATGGCCGCTCCCGTCCGGACGCCCGCGCCGCGAAGCGCCCCACCAGTTGCCCCGACGCGGCGCTCGCCACCAGCGCCAGGACCCACACCACCAGCACCTTCAGCGCCGCGGCCACGGACTCCGCGCGCAGCAGCAGCCCCAGCGCCACCAGCCCCAGCCCGGCCCCGTCCGCCTTGGACACCGCGTGCAGCCGGCACAGCACGTCCGGGAAGCGCAGCAGCCCCACCGTCCCCGCGGTGAAGAACAGCGCGCCCAGCACCACGAGCGCGGTGGAGAGGACGTCTCGCGCCAGCGCCATCATGGCCGCTCCTCGGGCGCGGCCGGTGGCCGGGTGATGAAGGTGGCGGTGGACACCACGGCCAGCACCACCAGCACCAGCGCCACGTCCCGCAGCGGCCCACGCTCCTCCGCCTCCGCCAGCAGCAGAAGGATGGCCACCCCCGTGGTGCCGAAGAGGTTGGCGGACACCATCCGGTCCGCCGCCGTGGGCCCGCGCAGCAGCCGCCACAGGCCCACCAGGACGTTGAGCAGCAGGACGACCGCCACGCCCAGGAAGAACGCGCTCATGGCCGCGGCCCTCCCACCGGAGCGACGCCGAAGATGGCGGCCACGCTCCGCTCCAGCGCGCGCAACTCCTCCAGCGCGGCCTCGCGCGCGGGCGCTCGCGCGTCCAGCAGGTGCAGCGTGAGGCGGCCCTCGTCCAGGTCCACCCCGAGCGTCCCCGGGATGAGGCTGCCGACGCTGGAGAGGAACACGCGCGAGGGCAGGCCCGGCAGCCACACCGGCACGTCCAGGTACCCCGGCGACACCGGCGGCCCCGGCCGAAGCGCCCGAAACGCCACGTCGACGCTCCCGGTGAGCGCCCGCCGCGCGAAGCCCGGCAGGAAGCGCAGCAGCGCCCACCACCGGACTCCCGTGGGGCCCGGTGGAGACAAGGCCAGGCTCGCCGCCAGCGCCAGCGGCACCGCCACCAGCCCCACCCACAGCCCCTCCGGATGGGCCTCCACGAGCACCGTCCACAGCACGTACAGCAGCGCGCCCCGGACAGCGAGGGTCCACGCCCGGCGCGGGCCTCGGAAGCTGTGGGCTTGGGGAGAAGGCATGCGGTGGCACCCGTGGCGCCAATGAGTCGGCATCCCACGCCCCTCGCGGCCATCGTCCCGCGGGGCCACCCGCTGTCGGTGGCCGTCCCGCACACGCCCTGGCACGAGGCACGCGGGCGCAGCCCCCTCCGCAAGGGACGCTCCCCGCGCCAGCCGCGCCTTCAGTTCGTTGGCCTCAACCCGCCACGGCCGCGTGCCGAGCTGTCAAGGCGCGGGACGGCCACCGAGGAACTCAGTGCCGGATTCGACGAACGCGATGGGATTGCCGAATGGATCGACCGCATAGAACAGCGTCTCGCCCCACGGCATGTGCTCGATTGGCGTCACCGCGGTAGCGCCAGCCGAAAGGCACCGCTCGCGGAGGGCGCCGAGGTCCCTGGTCGAGAAGTACACGTACTGGAACGGATGTGGGCGCCAGGTCTCGCCGTGTTCGGCGGCATCGCCATCCTCACGTGGCGAGTAGCATGCAAGCACGGCCCCGCCGGCGTCCGCAGCGGCGAAGTAGTGCCGGCCAGGGGAGACGCGCTCCCCGGGAAGGCCAAGCACCTGAGCGTAGAAGCGTGTTGCCTGCTCGATGTCGGCAACCGGGAGGATGATTCGAAAGAGCATCATCGGGGACTCCAATCATTCATGGGTTCGACGGCGCATGGCCTTGGGCGGGCGCCGGTGCACCGCGTCCCGCCCCGCCTCACCCTCCGGAGAGCCCCTCTCGAAGCGCCCCGCCGGCACCCGCTTCGCCGTCCCACAGCCCCCCATGAGCAGCAGGAGGACGACGCACGAACGGTCCGAGATGAATGTCATCCGGAGAACTCCTGGTCGAAGAGGACCCCGCTGGCGGGCAGCGGCTTCAGCGGGCATGTTCGAATGCGACAGTCCGAGGGTCCAGGAGAATGACACGGACCCGCGGCGCCGCCGGATGCGTCGCGAGGCGCCAAGCCTTCAAGACGCGGAAGTCCCGCGCCAGGCCATTGACCTGATGTGCGGGAGCGGGATAGCGCGCCCAGTCCCACTTCCGCTCAAAAGGAGCGCATCTTGGTCCGTCGACTTCTTCCCTCCCTCCTGCCGCTGCTGCTGCTGGCCTCCACGGCCGCGGCGCAGACCACCCCCACCGCCATCACCTTCGATGGGTATTGGAACGAGACGCCGTCGGTGGAGTTGATTCCCGTGGGCGGCGCGGTGGTCGTCAACTACGACACCAGCCGCCTGCCGCAGTGCCGGGGCACCACCTCATCGGGCGACCCGACCTGGACCATCACTGGCCACGTCCAGGTGAACCGCGGCCCGGTGGTGAGCTTCTGGGTGGCCGGCCACGCGCCGGACGGCAACCCCTCCCAGCGCACCCTGCATCTCCCCGCGGGGTTGAGCGGCGCCCTGGTGATGTGGTTCGACATCTCCAGCCAGGGCTGCCAGGCCTGGGACTCCAACTACGGGAGCAACTACCACTTCCCCATCGGCGCGCCGACACTCTCCTTCAACGCGAACTGGGACGAGCCCGTGGCGGGCACGCTGCGCGCCGGCCAGGAGTTCATCGTCAACTACGACGTGGCCCGCCTGCCCGAGTGCCGCGCCACGTACAACGGCCCGGCCTGGGCGATTGTCGCGCAGTACCGCTTCGACAATGGCCCCATCCAGGAGACGGTCGTCACCGGCTCCGGCAGGTCCGTGCCGGCGGCCATCACCGCTCCGGCCGGCGCCCGCCACCTGGAGATGTGGTTCCGCAACACGGACCGCAGCTCCTGCGTGCGCTACGACAACAACTACGGCTCCAACTATCACTTCGCAGTGGAATGAGCCGCACCGGCTGATAGCGGCGTAAGGATGAAGCAAGCAGCCGGAGGCTGTTGGGCGTAGTCGCCGCTTGGCGAGCTGCGCCTTGCCGGAGCGCTCGAAGGAGTCGGCGCCCAGGTCCTTGTAGGGAAGTTCCTGGCGCGGCATGTGGTGGGCGGCCGTGAGCATGGATTCGGGGTGCGCACCAGGCTCCGGGTCCAACTGTTCGACGGGCTCACCTGCACCCATGACGCGCCAACCTCTGTGCCTACGCCACGAACAGGCTACCGCGTTACATTCCTGTGGGTCGGGCGCGCAGCCCGGTGGTAGCTGTTCGGAAATGTCGGGACTTTTGTGGCGTCAAAACCCCCGACATTTCCGAACAGCGAGCTACGGGAGTGACTCCGGCCCCCCGCCGCCAGGGGGCCCCTGAGATGGCCGCGGGGTCCGTTCAGCATGAAGTCCGCAACGGAGGTGATGGCATGGCATCCGCGCGCGCCGTGCGCTGACGAGGTGCCCCGCGCGCATGCACTCCCACGCGAACCGCTCCGTCCTGCTGTCGCTCCTCCTGCCCTGCCTGGCGCTCGCGCAGCCCCTGGACGACACGCCGCGGAGGACACGCCCACCGCGGCGGCGCCGCCTCTCAGTTCATCTGCGCTGCGCGATGAGTCGTGAACCTCGCTCGCACTTCACTTCGCGCTACTCGACGAGCACGAGAACGACTTGCTCGGTGGTGTTGCCCGCCGCGTCCGTGGCCCGGACGAGCACGACGTTGTGCCCGGGGTTCGACAGGGTCACCGTGTTGGTCGCGACATTCGTGCCCGCGCCCACGTCGGTGCTGTTGACCCAGTTGACGGTCACCCGCACCGGGCTGAGGTCCGTCACCTCGGAGCGCACCTCCACCACCGGGGACTGGGGCTCATCCGGAGCCGGGGACAGGACGCGGAGGATGGGCGCGGTGCGGTCCACCGTCACCTCCCGGCTCTGGGTGGTGATGCCGCCATCGACGCTGATGACGGTGAAGGTGATGAGGTGAGGAAGGCCGCCGAGCGCACCATGGCCAGGCGCCCAGCCGCCAGGGACGTGGCCCGGCGAGGTGGCCGAAGCGACCCGAGCTCCCCGGTCTCGAAGGGCTCCCGAGGAGCCCGTGGGAGGCTGACGGGAGTCCCTGGTGACGTGTGGCTGGGAGAGCGCGGGTACGCTGCGGGAGTTGCAACGACGAGCAGCTCGTCGCCTTCACGCGCAGGGGAAGAGGGGTGTGCCCCTCCTGTAGCGTGCATTGCCGCTAGCGCTCTTCGGCGGCTACGTCCTGCCAGCGGCGCTCGGCGGCGAGCGCGCGGGGCCGTCCAAGCCCGGCCCGAACACACAAGCACAGGCCAGTCTCACCGAAGCGAAGGTCCGCACAATGCGACCGCCAATGCCCTACACATTGCACGCAGATTTGATGGGAATGAAATCGACACCATCAAACCTGGGCTCATCGTCCTCATCGTACATGTGGTCCAAAACGCTATTATTCACGATCAACATGCCCTGACTCTCAGCAAGCCTGAACAACAGGGCACCATTTGCGCGTTCTGTGTCAATCACCAACTCCTTGAATTCATAGCCCGTCCCGCCAGGGCCTTCGTAAGTCGATTTATCAAGATCTGCGCACGCAACCCTGCCCAACACATTGACCACCTTGTAGGAATCCCAAGCCTCACCGGTGACTGGATTTCTGAGTATCGCCTTGAACGTCTGCATGTTGTCTACACCGGCGTGGCGAAATGCATCCACCAGACGATCAGAAAACAACGGCATGAAGCTGGCTACAAAGTCCGCAGGGGGGTGTGCGCCGGTATTGTTCACGAGGAACTCAACGGGCTCAGGCACTGGCACCGTAATCAAATCACCAGCCTGAAAGCCAAAAGCACCATCTGGTACTTTCGGCCATTCCATGACGCCGTGTTTCTGTCCAATCTCTACTTCAAGCTCGAAGTACATAGAGCTCCCTTCACGTGTGTGCTCTGCTGAACCTCATTGCTTCATTTTCATAAAGCGCCCACTGCCCTACGGCTGTCACGGTGCAGGACGGCCACCGAGGAACTCGGTGCCGGATTCGACGAACGCGATGGGATTGCCGAATGGGTCGACCGCATAGAACAGCGTCTCGCCCCACGGCATGTGCTCGACGGGCGTCACCGCGGTAGCGCCAGCCGAAAGGCATCGCTCGCGGAGGGCGCCGAGGTCCCTGGTCGAGAAGTACACGTACTGGAACGGATGTGGGCGCCAGGTCTCGCCTGGGCAAGTACGAGAACGAGTTCGCCAGCATTGAATGACGGACCACCCCGAGCGGCTGCCACAACTCGGCACAGGTGGGGCTCGCGACCATGAAGTGCCGTACACGCTGAGGTATGACCTGAGCCATGAGCGCGTCCTCGAGAAGAAGTGCGACGCGGATTGCGTTGGTGGTGAGGTGGCGGGCAGAGGCGCCTTGATGGAGAGCGTCATTGCGCGCGATGCGGACCAATTCACGGAGCTGCTGGGGGGGCAAAGTCGGTCTGCGGCGTCCCGGTGCCGCCTACGTTCGTCGCCACCAACTGGAAGAACAGCGCCGATGCTTCATCGACCTTGGCAGCCATGGGTACCATCGGTGCGAACGTACCACAGCGTCTCCTTGGACAATCCTCCTCTTGAATGAGGGCCGAGAAGCGCGTGCAAGCCGACCGACAATGAAGACGTCCTAACCAGGGTCCAAGGACCAGGTGCCTTCTTCCCAGCGCTTCAACGCCTCGGAGGCCGCGAGGAAACAAGGCCCTCCCCCTGTGCTGCATCCTTCAAGACGGTTTTGGCCTCCTCCGTTCCATGGCGAAGGAGGAAGGCCGCCGCCTTGACTCGAACGTCCATGCGAGGATGCATGAACAGAGCTGCGAGGGCATCCCTCCCAGGGTTGCCATACGCGCACAGCTTGTCGAATGCCGCGTTCACCATCTTGGCGTGCTTGTTTCCGGTCTTCGCGTCTCCCCGACAAATCGCATCGGTCTGGGCTGCGGAGTGCTGAGCGAATGCCTCTACGAGCTTTTCGAGACTCACTTCCGGACTCCCCAAATCCCCTTCCGCACCTTTTCGATGGCCTACAATCCAAACTGGCGCTGGGCCTCACAGGACTGCGTGCTCAACCACCGTCGCACCGTCAAGCTCCTCGAACCGGTGATTTCCTGTTGAATCGAGGAGTAGAACCCGCTCACGCGCGTGTGCAGTCCTTCCTCCAGTGGGATGACGTTCTCGGTGTTGTGGATGGCACGGGGACCGAATCGCTCCACGTTGCCAGGAGTCTGCTCGACGATGTGGTGCCACTGCTTGCCTGGCCCCGCTGAGAGCCCAAAGCACTCTTGAGGCCGCCGAACGAGCCCCAGGATCTGAAGCCGGCAGGATTGCTCCCCGCTGCGGATCCTCCTCCGACCATGCGCTGGGCGGCCATGGCGACCGCCGTGGCAGGAAGGGAAATGATGACGGCGCTTCCTACGACGGCCACCGCACGCACCTGTCCTACGTTCGACAGGTTGATGCCTACGCCTGAAGCCCCTGCCACCGCTGCCTCCGTGAAGCGGGGCAACATCGACAACCGCGAGGCCAGCCACGCGGCGCCCCCGGTCATGCCATGGCTCACCACCACGGTGACCGCGAGGACGAAGACGCGCGCCACCTCCGGGCCGACCCTGTTGGCGAAGCGCTGACCGGCCTGCTCCAGTTCCACCCACGTCGTGGCCAGGTCGGCGGCCCCCTTCAACTCCCGGCTCGCGCCCACCACCTCCAGGAAGGTCTCCACTCCCAGGTAGATGAGCAGGACCGCCGAGACGATGGCCGCCGCCTTGGTGAACACCGGCTCGGGGTTGGCCGCCAAGACGGCCCAGGTAACGAGGCCCGTGGCGATGACGGTGTAGAAGAGTTGGGGCGCCAGGGTCTTCTCCACCGCCCTGGCGATGGACTCCTTGAGGGGCGCCAGTGAGAGGCCCAAGGCAATCCCCAGCTTGTCCCACTCACCCAAGCCCATTCCGTCGTCGAGCAAGGAGAGGCAGTGGTCCCTGCGCTGGCCCGGCTCACAGATGCCGCCGAAGCTCTTGCGCATCAGGCGCTGCCATCGACTGTCCGCAGCGTTGCCGGAGTGGGAGGCGCGCACCAGCCAGCCTTGCCGCGGAGCACGAAGCGTCAGGGGCACCTCCAGCACCAACTGCCCCAGCGCCTCCTCGAATGTTTCCGCGTCCACCTTCACGGACTTGCTTGAGGAGGATGGCCTGTACTCCAGGGGCGAGCCTTGTCCCGTGTCGAGGGGGACGACACGCGGCGAGGCGCACGCATCGAGGATGGCGAGGAGTAGGACCACGACGCTCAGACGGATCGCCATGTGACGCTTTCAAAGCGAGGAAGACTCCAGTTTACGGGAAGGCCACCCCAGAGACGATGATGTTCAGGGTCGCACCTTCATCCGACAGCAGAGAGTGATGCTGCCCTGCATCTGCACCATGGTGTCGCCGGTCCGGAAATCTTCCTTCTCTGGTGGGATAAGGACCGAGGAGAGGGCTTCGTGAACGCCGTGCTGAGCGCCGTGAGGAAGCTGATGGCCTCGCCGCTCACCCGCGGGAGGATGGCGGCCGTCGCATTCGCGTTGACTGAGAGGGCGCCTCCACCTCTCCCGCTGCGATACTTCGTCGCGCCACCGTGTCTCTCCGGGTCCACTCCAATGAGCCGAAGACGGTACCGGGGGGCGCCAGGGCCCTTCACGCACGCCTGGCGAACGGACACGAGACACCTGGCGGGCCGCGCCGCAGTGAAGGACGGCGCGGCCCGCGCAACTTCACTTCGCGCTACTCGACGAGCACGTGGATGACCTGCTCGGCGGTGTTGCCCGCGGCGTCCGTGGCCTGGACGAGCACGACGTTGTACCCGGAGCGCGACAGGGTCACCGCGTTGGTCGCGACATTCGTGCCCGCGCCCACCTCGGTGCTGCTGACCCAGTTGACCGTCACCCGCACCGGGGAGAGGTCCGTCACCTCGGAGACCACCTCCACCACCAGGGACTGGGGCTCATCCGGAGCAGGGGAGAGGACACGGAGGATGGGCGCGGTGCGGTCCACCGTCACCTCCCGGCTCTGGGTGGTGATGCCGCCATCGACGCTGATGACGGTGAAGGTGATGAGGTGGTGGCCCTCCGCGAGGTCCACCCAGTTGAAGACGAAGCCACCGCCGCTGTCCGGGGTGAGGCGCCGGGGCGGCCCGCCGTCGATGGACAGCAGCACCGTGCTGATGGCCGCGCCACCGGGGCTGGCAGTGGCCCAGCCACAGGCCTTCACCTGCGCGGCGGACGTGTAGCGCGGCGGTTCGCACATGGTGAACCCGGGCGGGGTCGCGTCACGGGCCACCACATGGATGGCCGTGGTGCAGGAGGCGCTGTTGCCCGCCGCGTCCGTGGCCGAGTACGTCACCGCCGTGGTGCCCAGGGGGTAGACGCCAGCCGGTGGGCCGCTGACCGTCGCGCCGCACGCGTCGGAGACGGTGGCCTCCGCGGGCGTGACGAAGGCGCCCTCCGCGCCCGTGGCATCCACGATGCGCTCGGCCGGGCAGGTGATGACCGGCGGCGTGACGTCGACCACGGTGACGGTGGCCGTGCAGGCGTCGCTCGCCTGGCCATCGGAGACCGTCAGCGTGACGGTATGGGTCCCCACGCCGAAGGGGCCAGCGGGCGTCTGGGTGATGGAGAAGGGGCCGGGCTGGTGGTCCGGGTCATGGCTGCCGTCGTCCACGCTGGCCGGAGCGCCGCAGGCCGTGGCCTCCGCGTGGAGGGTGACGCTCCGGCAGACCGCGACGGGCGGCGCGTTGCTGGAGCAGGCCAGGCTGACGGGCGCGCTGCCGCCGTTGTTGGTCTCCACGCACTCCGTCTCGCGGCCGGTGCCAGTGCCATCGTCATCCGCCACGGCCCAGAGCTCGGCGGTGCCTCCGGGGGCGGAGGCCAGCGCGAGGGTGGCGACCGCGCCATTGCCCGCGGAGAGCACGGAAGGGACAGTGGCCACGCCCAGCAGCGTGCCGCCCGCGTCCGGGTTGCCCTGGTAGAAGGCCACGCGGAGGCCGGCGGAGACGGCGGCGTCACCCTGGTTGTAGACGTCCGCGTTGAGGCGAAGGGTGCCCGTCGTCGAGTCGCAGGTGGTGGAGACCCCCGTCACAATCACGTCGGCCGCGGCGTAGGGGCTGGTGACGCCCGAGCCCTGGCTGTTGGCGCGGAAGGTGTTGAGGCCCGGGGTGCGCCAGTTGGCCACGGGGTGAGCGGGGATGGTGCCGTCGTCGTTGACGTTTGTGACGGAGTACGCGTGCTGGTTCCAGATGCGGCGCGTGTTCACCCAGCCGTCCTCGCGGTCGCGGTACACGCGGATGCCGGCGGTGCCGACGAAACCATAGTTGTTCGAGGCGACGACAATCTCCGCGTTGTCATCACCGTCCACGTCGACGATGAGGGGGTTTTCGTAGGTCGTCCCGGAGGAATGCGCCACGTCGAAGCGCACCGCGCCCGTGGCGCCATCGTAGACGCGCAGGCGGCGCTCGTCGCCGTAGACGACCTCGGCGCGGCCATCGCCCTCGAAGTCGAACGTGGACGAGCCTGTCACGTTCGAGCTGTTGTCCTGGGTGACGCTGGACCACTTGACCGCGCCGTTCGTCTCGAAGACGGCGTAGCGCGTGGCGCCGGCCACGCCAATCTCCGGCTGCCCGTCGGCGTCGAAGTCGGCGATGTTGGGCGCCCCCCCATGCCCTCCACCGGGGATGCTCTGGGTCCAGAGTAGCGTGCAGTCGTCATCCAGCAGCGAGACGCGGCCCGACCACACCACCACCACCTCGCCGTGGGAGTCGCCATCGAAGTCCCCCACCCCGGACAGACCATTGCCGATGCTCGTGTTGCGGCACTTGAGCGTGCCGTCATGCCGGTAGATGGCCCGGCCGTTGACCACCTCCTGCAGTCCGTCACCGTCGATGTCCGCCGCGAACGCGAGGGGGCCGACGGGGCCACCCATGCCGTCGACGCCCACCCACTTCAGCGCGCCCGTGTGGCTGAAGACATGGTTGCCGTTGATGATCTCCACCAGGCCATCGCCCTCCAGGTCCGCGAAGGCCACGCCGCCCCAGTTGTTCGCGGGGATGGAAGTCCGGAACTTGAACGCGCCTGTGTTCTCGAAGCAGAGGATGCCGTTGCCGCTCTCCGGAATGGCACACAGCTCCACCAGGCCGTCTCCGTCGATGTCCGCGCCGGCCACGCTCGCGGCGCCACGCACGCGCAGGGCCGGGTCCGTCACCGTCCACAGCTCCGCGCCGTCGGCGCCGCTGATGGCTCGCAGCACGCCGTTGGTGGTGTAGTTGGAGCCCACGAAGGTGCTGAAGACGATGTCCGGGACACCATCGCCATTCACCTCCACGACGATGGGCGTCATCATGACCTGGACGTGGGTCGGCAGGACGGGGCTTCCGCTCCAGGCCCACTCCAGCTCCGGCTCGAAGTTGGGGTTGAAGGGTGGCTGGACCTGGCACTCGCCGTTCGCCTCGGCGGCGTTCTGCCCCAGCGCGTCCTGCTCCGCGGGGCCGCTCTCACCACACGCCGTCAGCGCCAGCAGCGCCGCGACCGACAGCCGGATGCCCCCCCACCTCGTGTTCTGCTTCATCGCTACCCCCTCAGGGCCTGTCTGGGATGACAGGGCTTCGTGAGGGCCCCGGGTATAGATTGGCTTTGCACATTTGCAACTGGGTCAAAACTGAACTCAGCACGAATGTAATTCAATGCAAATACAGGAAATTTAAGTTTTTCAAGGAAATGTCGCAACCGGCGAGGCCGGCTTCCGTCCATGCGGGAGGGGCCGAAGCGGCAGGCGTGCCGTGGGCCCCAGGCGCCCCTGAATCCGGCGCCTTCCTCTGGAACGGGAGAAGTGCTCATGAAGAACGTGTTTGCCAGCCGCCTGCTGGGCGGACTTGTCTCGGTGTTGCTGGTCGTTGGCTGTGGTGTGGCACCGGCGGGAGAGGAGCCCGCGCCCGCGGTGGAGTCTTCCGCCGAGGGGCTGACGCTCGAGCGCGCTCCTGCCGGTATGCAGGGGACGTTCTCGCATGACGGCTCGCGGGTCGAGTTCCAATCACAAGCACTGTCCGCCGACGCCGTGCGGCTGTTCGTCACCGTGAACGGCAAGCGGTTCGACTTCGAGATGGACTTCAGCGATGGCGTGCTGAAGAGCGACGGGCATGAGGTGGTGTTGAGCGCGCAGGATCGCCAGGCGCTGGCCACCTTCGGATTCTCGCTGGGCAGCCACCTGATGCAGGAGGGCGCGCCGCTCCGGCACGAGCTGCTCGTGGCCGTGCAGGCCGAGTACTGGTCGGAGTCGCCGGAGGGATATGTGCACCGGGCCAAGGTCATGAACGCGGACGTGAGCGCGATGAGCAATGGGAATGACGGCATCGCCTGCATCACCAAGGGCAGGACCTACACGGCCGTCTACGACCGCGGCACGGCGGGCGCCATCACGTCCAAGACAGTCGTGGCCAACTCCAACTGGGGTCCCAATGTCTGTGGTGGTGGCGACTACAACTGCATGGGGCGCTGCGGTCCCGGCTGCGGCTGGGGCGCGCCCAGCGCGTACACGCTGGACTGCCTGGACCACGACACGTGCAGCCACGACCTGTGCTCCTCCGACGGCGCCTCGGACGTGAACTGCGGTGACGAGTTTTCGAATGCCCAGGATGACTGGTCCCTGGGTGTGGCCCGCGGCTGTTTCGGCTGAGCAGACACTCCTTGGAGGAACAACTCATGAAGAACGCTCTTGTTTCGTTCGCTGTCCTTTTCCTGGTGGGCTGTGGCGCGGCGGATTTGACGGAGACCGAGGTGGCGCAGGTCGACCAGGCCGTCTCCAATGTGCCGAACACGTGCTTTGGCGCTTCCGGGAGCAACTGCTCCGGGCCCCCGGGCGGCTTCTGCACCAACTCCACCACGACGGCCGGCTGGGTGAGCTGTCTCGTCACGGTGGGCTCGCAGATGCATGATACGTGCTGCATGCAGTACCCGGGCGGCGAGAGCTGCAATGGCTCGCCGACGGCGCAGTTCTGCACGCCCCCGGCGAACTCGGGCTACGGGACGCCCTACCGGTGCTGCAAGGCCGAGTGGGACCACGCCGTGGGGGACATGGCGGCGGGCCGCTACTGGTCCTGGGGCTTCAAGGAGAGCGTGGTGGCGCCCCCGGGCTACCGCATGGCCAACACCGCCGTGCGCAACGGCCAGGTGACGGCGTTCCCCACGGCCAACTCCATCAAGGCGAAGTCCGGCACGAGGCTCTGGAGGCCGGACGCGGAGATGGGCTGGTGCGCCAATGGCATCCGCAGCGCGGGGCTGACCGACGCCATCTGCAACTGAGCGTCCAATCCCCGCGTCGGACGCGGCGCTGGGGCGGCCCCTTGACGGGCCGCCCCGGTGTCGCCGCGGGCGCTCACTCCTCCGCCGCCGGGAGGAGGCGCTCGAGACTCAGGTCCAACTGGCTTCGGATGAGCCGGTTCAGGCTCTCCAACTCGCCAGCGGACAGCGGGAGCCGCTCCAGCAGCAGCCTCCGCGTCCGGTCCGCCAGCGCCTCGCACACCTGCCGGAGCCGGCGGAACATCGTCACTCGGTGCGTGCCGTGGAGCGCCGCGAGCCGCGGCGTGGGCAGCCCGTCGATGAAGTGCCAGCGCAGCAGGTTGCGCTCCTCGGGTGCCAGCGACGCCAGCGCATCCTCGAAGGCGCGCTTGAACGCCTCCTGATACTCGCGCCGGACCTGCCGCAGCTCCACGTCCTCCGCGACCGCGGGGAACGCCTCGAAGAACGCCTCCTCCACCTCGACCTCCGGCACGTGCTTGCGCAGCACCTCCAGCCCCTCGCGCGTCGCCACCGCCCGCACCCACCGCCGCAGGTCCCCGCGCCCCTCGTAGGTGCCGATACGCGGCGCGACCCCGCCCCCGGCCACGAGCAGCTTGTGCTGGAGCTGCTGCAGCAGCTCCTCCCGCTGGGAAGGAGGCAGCCGCAGGCGCACCAGGGACACCTCCATCTCGGGCACGCAGTGCTGCTCGAAGCGCCGCAGCGCCGCCGTGTCTCCTCGGCTGCATGCGAACGCCAGGTAGAGGTCGGCGCCCCTCGCGCCGTCCACGCCCGGGGCGCCGCGCTCCAGCGCCGGCAGCCGCTCCACCAGCCACGCCAGGAAGGCCCCAGGCGCCACGCGGAAGCCGGGCCAGACCTCCAGCGCCGCGCCAAGCAGCTCCACCAGTCGCGACTCCCCACCCGCCAGCGCCTCACGCCGGGCCGGGTCCAGCCGCGCCAGGAAGGCCTTCACTTCCTGCTCCGCTTCCACGGGACCCCCAGTTTACATCCGCGTCACACCCCACCATGCTATCAACGGCTACCTTGAATTGATTGTCATTCCATTCCATGCCCTCACGGTCTGATTCCCTGGGTGCGCCGCCGGTGGTGTCGGATCCCGGCTGCTTGACGCCGGATGCCGTGATTGAGTTCGTGGAAGGACGCTGTCCTCCGGAGCAGGTCGGAGCCGTCGGACGGCACGTGGATGGCTGCTCCTTGTGCCGCAGGCTGCTGGCGGCGCTGGCCCTGGACGAGGACCTCGCGCCGCCGGTGCCCGCCAGGGAGCCCGCTGGCGTCACCGAGCCACGGGCCTCGGCCGAGGAGCGGCTGCTGGAGGCGCGGCTGGAGCGGGGACGCTCGGTGGGCCGGTACCTGCTGCTGAACCGGCTGGGCGTGGGGGGCATGGGGGTGGTGTACAGCGCGTATGACCCGGAGCTGGACCGCAAGGTGGCGCTGAAGCTGCTGCGCGTGGGCACGGCGCACACGCGGGAGAGCCAGGCGCGCCTGCTGCGCGAGGCCCAGGCGATGGCGCGGCTCCAGCATCCCCACGTGCTGGCCGTCTTCGACGCGGGCACCTTCGGCGACGAGGTCTTCATCGCCATGGAGCTGGTGGAGGGCAGCACCCTCACCCGGTGGCTGGGGACCGAGCGTCGCGCCTGGCGCGAGGTGCTCGCGGTGTTCCTCGACGCGGGCCGGGGACTGGCCGCGGCGCATGTCGCGGGGCTCGTCCACCGGGACTTCAAGCCAGACAACATCCTCATGAGCAGGGACGGGCGCGCGCGCGTCACCGACTTCGGCCTCGCCACGGCGTTCGGCGCCGGGGAGGCCGCCGCTCTGCCCGCCAGCGGCCTCGCCGCGAGCAGCGGCGAGCCGCGGCTCACGCGCACCGGCACGATGCTGGGCACGCCGGCCTACATGGCGCCGGAGCAGCTTGCCGGCGGCGCGGTGGATGCCCGGACGGACCAGTTCAGCTTCTGCGTGTCGCTGTACGAGGCGCTCCACGGCGAGCGCCCCTTCGCCGGGGAGACGTGGGAGGCGCTGCGCGGCAACGTGCTCGACCACAAGGTGCGTCCGCCTCCGAGGGGCGCGCGGGTCCCCCCGTGGCTGCGCCGGGTGCTGCTGCGCGGCCTGAGCCCCCGACCCGAGGCGCGCTTTGCCTCCATGGAGGTGTTGCTGACCGAGCTTCGGCGCGCGCCCCAGGCCATCCTGCGGCGACGGGTGGCGGTGGCCGTGCTGCTGGCGGTGGTGGGCGTGGGGGGCCTGGTGCTCCGGGAGCTGCGGCAGCGGCGAGCGCGGTGCCAGGGCGTGGCCGCGCGCCTGGAGGGCGTCTGGGACGAGGCCCGCCGCCAGCGCGTCTCCGAGACCTTCCTCGCCACCGGGCAGCCCTACGCCCGGGACGCGTGGCACATGGTGGAGCGCGCCCTGGACGACTACTCGGCGCGCTGGGCGCGCGACTGGACGGAGGCGTGCGAGGCCACGTGGGTGGCGCGGCGGCAGCCGGAGGAGGCGCTGCGGCGCCAGCACCAGTGCCTGGAGTGGAGCCGGGGCAAGGTGCAGGCCGTCACGGAGCTGCTGGCCCAAGCCTCGGCGGCCGAGGTGCGCGAGGCCGCCAACCTCATGGCGACCCTGCCCGACTTGAACGCGTGCGCCGGGCAGGCCCCTGGGCCCTCCGCGACGCCGCCGGCCGGGACACCGGAGTCCTCGCCGGAGAAGGACGCGCTGCGGCTCCGGCTGGCGCGCGTGGAGGCGCTCCAGGCGGCGCGCCGGGAGCGAGAGGGGCTGGAGCTGGCCCAGGCGGTGTACACCCGCGCGCGCGCGCTGAAGGATGGCCCGCTCGAGGCGGAGACCCTCCTCCGGCAGGGGCAGCTCCGGCAGGCGCTCCAGGAGAACCCGGAGGCGGAGCGGCTGCTGACGGAGGCGGTGCTCACCGCCGAGGCGCTGGGGCTGGATGAGCTCAAGGCCCGCGCGCAGCTCGAGCTGGTGTGGCTGTACGGCGTGAACCTGCACCAGGTCGGGCCGGCCGTGGCCTGGAGCCGCCAAGCGCAGGCCTCCATCCACCGGCTGGGCGGCGCGCTCCGGCTCCAGTACCCGCTGCACCTCCACCTGGGAGGGGCGCTGTTCGACGCGGGCCGGTACGCGGAGGCGGCCGAGCACTTCGAGGAGGCGCGGCGGCAGGCGGCGGCGGTGCTGGGAGAGGACCACCCGAGGCTGGCGGGTATCTGGGCGAACGCCGGCATGGGGCTGAGCGCCCTGGGGCGCTACGAGGAAGCCACCGTCGCGGTCCGGCACGCCCTGGCCCTGGCCGTGAAGTGGCTGGGGCCGCGCCACCCCCGCGTGGCCCACATCCAGACGAACCTGGTGCAGCTGCTGCTGTACCAGCACCGGGAGGACGAGGCGCTCCCCGTCTCCCAGGAGGCGGTGGCCATCTACTCCTCCCTGGACGAGGAGCCGCCGGGCGCCGCGCGCTCCTGGTTGTTCCTGGGCCACATCCACCTCGAGCGCGGGGAGCACGCGCCGTCACGGCGGGCGCTGGAGCGCGCCCTGGCCATTGCCCGGAGGGTGTACGGACCGGAGGCACCGGAGCTGGCGGATGCGCTCACGGGGCTCGGCGAGCTGCTGTCGGCGGAGGGCCGGCACGAGGAGGCGCTGGCCTCCATGCGGCGGGCGCTCGAGCTCCAGCAGCAGGCGCTGGGGCCCTCGCACCTCGCGCTGGCGGAGACGCTCGTGCGGATGGGCCAGGTGCAGCTCGCGCTGCGCCACACCTCGCGGGCCACCGCCAGCTTCGAGCGCGTCCTGCGACTCCAGGAGGTTGAACAGAACGAGCCCATTGTCGCGGAGGCGCGGCTGGCCCTGGCCCGGCTGATGGAGCGGCGTGTGGACCAGCGCGCGCAGGCGTTGGAGCATGCGCGGCGCGCGCTGGCGTTCTACACGCGTCACCCCTGGGACGCCGCGGAGAAGGCCGAGCTGGAGGCCTTGCTGGGCCGGCTCACCTCCGGGGAGGACTCGCGGAGGAGGTAGGGGCGAGCGCGCGCCAGGTGGCGCGAGGGCGGCTACCAGCCGCAGTGGATGTGGTCGAAGTGGCCGGCCGGGTCATTGCTGGGGCCGAACACCTCGATGGCGCCCAGGGCGCGGCACGCGTCCATGAAGCCGCGCGCCGCCGCGCTGTCCCCGTAGATGCGCACGCCGTTCACCTCGTCCACGTCGAAGGCGCGCCCCTGGAAATGCAGCGAGCCGTAGCCATGGTCCGCGCCGGCGATGGCCGTGACGAAGTAGCTGTAATTGCGGCTGGTGATGAGGTTCTTCATGCCATTGAGCAGGTTGTTGGTGAGGAAGACGGTGGTGCAAGGCGCGTTGCCGTAGCAGCTCGTCTTCGACGCCCGGCCGGCGGCCGCGTCCTGGATGTTGGTGAGCGGGTCCGCGCCGTCGAAGCGGCCGAACGTCTGGTTCCACAGGGTGATGGTGCCGGCGTTGTGGGAGCTGAGGATGCTCTGCGCGGTGGCGCTGCTGCTGGTGCCACAGCGCGTCGCCTGCGCCACCAGGGCGTTCCAGGTGTTCAACCCCACGATGCCGTCCACGGGGCTCAGGCACTTCTTCGTCTGGAAGTCGCGCACCGCCGTGTTCGTGCTCGTGGCGAAGACGCCGTCCACGGTGACGGCGGTGTAGCTGTAGCGGCTGCGCAGCTGGTCCTGCACCGCGCGCACCGCGTTGTTCGAGCTGCCCTGGGACACGGGGACGACGAGCGCCTCCCAGGTGGCGGGGCCGATGATGCCGTCGGCCAGGAGGCCCTTGGACTGCTGGAAGGCCCGCGCCGCCGAGTAGGTCGCGCTGTCGAACGCGCCGTTGACGCTCAGCGTCCGGCCGTTGTGCCGCAGCAGATACTGGGCCGTCACCACGTCACGGCCGCTGTTGCCCTGGCGGAGCACCGGCCAGGACAGCCCCGACACCGCCTGCTCCACCTCGCCGACCGGCGTGTCCGTCAGCCCGTCCACCGGCAGGTCACCGGCGTCCTCGCCCTCGCCACAGCCCGCCGCCAGCGTCGCCGCCAACAGCCCGACAACGAGTCCCCTGCCAGAAGACATCCGTCCCCGCATCATCGTTCGCATCACGCGCTCCATTGGAATTCCGGGCCGGGGCCTACTGCTGCTTCAGCGCGTCACCCGGCACGAGGATGACGACGCTCTGGGCCGAGCCGTAGATGAGGGGGCCGTTGGATTGGTAGTTGAACGTCTCCCGGCCGCCGTCGCGGACGATGCCCATGTCGAAGCCGCGCGAGCCCTCGCTGTTGTCGTTCCACGAGTCGTGGCGCGTCTGGAAGATGATGGCGCCGCTCGGAACCTGGCCCGCCAGGGCGAGCTCCTCGTACGCGTCCGCGGAGATGACGTTGGCCTGGATGGTGCCGTAGGCCGGGCTGTGGATGGTCTGCACCTCCGAGCCGGGAAGCGGCAGCGACTTCCACCCGAAGTCGCGCACCAGCTGCACCATGCCGCCGCGAGGGTTGTTGCCCGTGTCCTCGCCCGTGGCCAGGGGCTGCGGCACGCCCAGCCGCTCCATGTTCACCAGCGTGGAGGCCACGCACGTGAAGTCGCCCTGGCCGGTGAGGGCGCCGGTGGCCAGCTTGCGCAGCGTCGCGTTCTCGGTGTCCACCCTGAAGTTGCCCATCACGACGCCCGAGGCGAGCGACTTCGCGTGCTCCTGGACCTTCCTCAGCGTGAAGGCGCCAGCCACGTCCAGGGGGCCCCCCAGCTTCAGGTGCTCCTTGGCCGCCTTCAGCGCCGCCACGCCGTCCGGGCCCATCTGGTCGTTGACGACGCCCTTGTAGAAGCCCGCGTCCTTCAGGGCCTGCTTGAGCTGCGTCACCTCGGGCCCCCGGGAGCCCGGCCTCACCTCGAAGCTGGCGCTGGGGGCGCCACCGGAGATGTTGCCGAGCGTCGCCGGGTTGAGCGTGGCGGTCGCGCCACCGATGAGACGGGCCGCCGTCCGCGGGCCATGGACTCCATCCGCCTGGAGGCCGGAGCGCGCCTGGAACTGCTTCACCGCGGCCTCGGTGAGGGGGCCGAAGTCGCCGTCCACCGCCAGCGGAGGCTGGGCGCCGGCCTTGTTGAGCGCCTGCTGGAGCTGCGACACCTCCGGGCCCCGGGCGCCCGTGGCCAGCAGCGCCACCGCGCCGGCGGCGGCCGGCGGCGGCGTGGCCACCGGGGCCTGGGAGGTGGGCGCGGGCGTGTAGCCGGACTCGCCGGTGGGCGCGGTGCCCGTGGTGGACGCGCCCCGGGCGTTGAGCACCTTGACGATTTCGTCCATGCGCCGGCCCTGGTCGGCCCGCACCTCGTCCAGCGTGGTGGCGCCGTTCCTGTCCAGGTCCAGCCCCGGCGCTTCGATGCCTCCGTCGGTGTTCTGGTACGAGCGGACGCGCGCCTCGATGAGGTTGTCCTTGGTGATGCCGTTCCGCGCCAGCCAGTCGAACTGGCCGATGAGGCCCTGGCCCGTGGAGCTGTCACTCCAGCCGAGCCCCGCGGCCTCGCTCTGGTTGAAGCTGTCGAAGAAGGCCGACGCCAGCAGCGGGTTGTTCGGGTCCAACCCCGCCTCGCGCGCCGCCGCCTCGTACCGGGGCAGGATGGAGCGGAAGTTGGCCAGCTGTTTGGCGTCCGCGTCCTCGGGGGAGCTGGCGGGGCCGCGCTGGTAGGAGAAGGTGCCGGTGTTGTGGGCGGCGTTGCCCGGGTCCACGTGGCCCCCGTAGGCGGACGTCGTCCCGCCGTCGACGGTGCGCGTCCCCTCCGCGTTGCCAATGGCCACCGACAGGGTGCTGTCGGGGCTGGCCAGCTCCCGGGCGAAGTCGAAGCCGCCGCGGCGCTTCGCGTACTCCTCCAGCTTCTGGAGGGTGAACTCACCGGCGACGTCCGGGGGGCCCCCCAGCTTGAGCGCGGCCTTGGCGGCCTTGAGCGCGTCCACGCCCTGGGCGCCCATCTGGTCATTCACCACGCCGTCGTAGAAGCCCCCGTCCTTCAGCGCCTGCTTGAGGCGCTGCACCTGCGGCCCCGAGGAGCCGGGCCGCACCTCGTTGGAGTTGGAGGAACTGGCCGGCGTGCGGGCCACCGGAGAGGGACTTCCTGCGCGGGTGACGGACATGGGGAACCTGGGGGTAATGGGGAAGACCTGTGCGTCTGCCCAGGAGGACGCACCCCGGGATTTTCGGTTGCATTCCCGCGCGCCCGTCCCGCGTCCGTTACTCGGGCGGGAGCAGGCGCTCCAGGCTGATGTCCAGGTGGCTGCGGATGAGCCGGTTGAGGCTGGCCAGCTCCAACTCGGACACCGGCAGCCGCTCCAGGAGCAGCTTCCGCGTCCGCTCCACCAGCGCCTCGCACGTCTGACGCAGCCGGCGGAACATCGACACCCGGTGGAGGCCATGAAGCGCCGCCAGCTGGGGCGTGCTGAGCCCGTCAATGAAGTGCCGCCGCAGGAGGTTGCGCTCCCCGGGCTCCAGCGACGCCAGCGCCTCCTCGAAGGCGCGCTTGAACTCCGCCTGGTACTCTCGCCGGGCCTGTTGCAGCTCCACGTCCTCCGCGGCCGCCGGGAAGGTGTCGAAGAGCTCCTCGTCCACGCCCACCTCCGGCGTGGACTTGCGCAGCAGCATCAGCCCCTCGCGCGTCGCCACCGCCCGCACCCAGTGCCGCAGCGCCCCCCTTCCCCCATACAGACCGATGCGCGGCGCGGCCCCGTCCTCGGACACCAGCAGCTTCTGCCGCAGCTCCTGCCGCAGCTCGTCCCGCTGCGTGTGGGAGAGGCGCAGGCGCACCAGGGCGGCCTCGAGCTCGGGCACGTAGTGCTGCTCGAAGCACCTCAGCGCCACCGTGTCCCCCCGGGTACAGGCGAAGACCAGGTAGAGGTCCGCCACCCTCGGCGCCTCCGCGTCCGGGCCCGCCGCCGGCAGCCGCGCCACCAGCCAGCGCAGGAAGTCCTCGGGGGCCACGGCCAGGCCAGGCCAGGCCCGCAGCGCCTCCTCCAGCAGCCCCGCCAGCCGCGGCTCCCAGCCCGCGAGCCGCGAACGCCCCGCCGCGTCGAGCCCCGCCAGGAAGGCCGCTGTCACCCCCTGCTCTGTGCCCACTCAGCACCTCCCATTTCCGGCAGGATGCCCGCGTCCCATTTTTACATGAAGACCTGCCTTCCCTAGAATCTTCGCCATGGCCTCCGCGCCCCCCTCCGACGGCTCTGGTCCCCCGGGGTCCGGGCCGGACTGCCTGGACGACAACACGGCCATCGAGTTCGTGGAGGGGCTCTGCACGCCCCCGCGGGTGGCGGCCATCGAGCGCCATGTGGATGGGTGCGTCCCGTGCCGCCAGCTGCTGTCCGAGCTGGCCCGGGACAGCGGCTTCGCCGCTCCGGCCGGGCCCTCCAGCGCCTCCGCTGGCCCCCTGGCCTCCTCCGAGGAGCGGCTGGTGGAGTCGCGGCTGGAGCGAGGACGCCCGGTGGGGCGCTACCTGCTGCTGGACAGGCTGGGCGTGGGGGGCATGGGGGTGGTGTACAGCGCGTATGACCCGGAGCTGGACCGCAAGGTGGCGCTGAAGCTGCTGCGCGTGGGCACGGCGCACACGCGGGAGGGCCAGGCCCGCCTGCTGCGCGAGGCCCAGGCCATGGCCCGGCTCCAGCACCCCCACGTGCTGGCCGTCTTCGACGCGGGCACCTTCGGCGACGAGGTCTTCATCGCCATGGAGCTCGTGGAGGGCAGCACCCTCACGCAGTGGCTGAGGGCCGGGCGGCGCTCCTGGCGGCAGGTGCTGGAGATGTTCCTCGGCGCCGGGCGCGGGCTGGCCGCCGCCCATGCCGCGGGCCTGGTCCACCGGGACTTCAAGCCGGACAACGTCCTCATCCGCGGGGACGGGCGCGTGTGCGTCACCGACTTCGGCCTCGCCCGGGCGCCGGGTGTCACCGAGCTCGCCGCACAGCCCGCCAGGGGCCTGGGGGTGAAGGACGGGGACCGGCTGACGCGCACCGGCGCGCTGCTGGGCACCCCGGCCTATATGGCCCCGGAGCAGGTGCTCGGCGGCGCGGTGGAGCCCCGGACGGACCAGTTCAGCTTCTGCGTGGCGCTGTACGAGGCGCTCCACGGAGAGCGGCCCTTCGCCGGTGAGACGTGGGAGGCGCTGCGCGAGAGCCTCCTGGGCCACGAGGTGCGCGCCGCGCCCCGGGGGGTGAGCGTCCCGCGCTGGCTGCGCGGGGTGGTGCTGCGCGGCCTGAGCCGTGAGCCGGGCGCGCGCTTCCCCTCCATGGAAGCGCTGCTGGCGGAGCTGGAGCGGGGACCGCTGGCCGTGCGGCGGCGGCGGGTGGCGGCGGCGGCGCTGCTGCTGCTGCTGGGCGGCGGCGCCATGGGCTACCAGGACCTCCATCAGCGGCGCGAGCGGTGCCAGGACGCGGGCACGCGGTTCGCCAGCATCTGGGACGCGGAGCGCAAGCGGACCCTCTCCGGCGTCTTCCTGGCCACGAAGCAGCCCTACGCGCAGGACGCCTGGGCCATGGTGGAGCGCACGCTGGACGACTACACCGCGCGCTGGAGCCGTGAGTGGACGGAGGCGTGCGAGGCCACCTGGGTGGAGCGGCGTCAGCCGGAGGAGGTGCTACGCCACCGCAGCCAGTGCCTGGACTGGCGCCGGGACAAGGTGCGGGCCCTCACGGACCTGCTCGTCCAGGCCTCCGCCACCGAGGTGCGCGAGGCCGCGAGCCTGATGGGGACGCTGCCTGACCTCGCGGCCTGCACCGCCCAGGGGGTGCGGGCGGCCCACGCGTTGGCGACGCCGACGCCGGTGGCCTCCCCGGAGAAGGAGCTGCTCCGCACGCGGCTCGCGCGCATCGAGGCGCTCCATGCGGCCCGGAGGGAGCGGGAGGGAGTGGAGCAGGCCCGGGAGGTCCACGCCCGCGCGCGCGAGCTGGGCGAGCGCGGGCTCGAGGCCGAGGGCCTCTTCTGGCAGGGGCTGATGCACCAGGGGCTCCATGAGGACGCGGAGGCGGAGCGGCTGCTGAAGCAGGCGGCGCTCGCGGCCGAGGCGCTCGGGCTGGACGAGCTGAAGGCCCGCGCGCACATCGAGCTGGTGTGGGTGTACGGCGTCAACCTCCACCAGCTCGAGCCCGCCCTGGAGTGGGGCCAGCAGGCGCAGGCGACCCTGGAGCGGCTGGGGGGCGCCCCCAACCTCCAGTACCACCTGCACCGGAGCCTCGGCGGGGCGCTGTTCAACCACGGCAAGTACGCGGAGGCCACCGAGCACTTCCTGCAGGCCCGCCAGCAGGCGAGCGCGGCGCTGGGCGAGGACCACCCGCGGATGGCGGGCATGTGGGCCAACAGCGGCATGGGGCTGAGCACCCTGGGCCGCTACGAAGAGGCGACAGACGCGGTCCGCCATGCGCTGGAGCTCGGGGTGAAGTGGCTGGGGCCCCGCCATCCCCGGGTGGCGCACATCCAGATAAACTTGGTGATGTTGCTGCTCCAGCGGCAGCGGCCGGACGAGGCGCTCCCGCTGGCGCTCGAGGCGGTGCGGACCTACGAGGCCTCGGGCCAGGAGAGCCCCGGCGAGACGCGCGCGCGGATGTTCCTGGGCCACATCCACCTGCGGCGAAAGGAGTATGCGCAGGCCCGCGAGGCGCTGGAGCACGGCCTGGCCGTCGGAGAGCGGGTGTTCGGCCCCACCGCGCCGGACCTCGCCGACACGCTCACCGGCCTCGCGCGGGTCCTCGCGGCCCAGGGCCGCAACGCCGAGGCGCTGGTTCCCATCCAGCGGGCCCTGGCGCATCAGGTCCAGGGGCTCGGGCCGAAGCACTTCATGCTGGGGGACACGCTGCTGCAGCAGGGCAGGGCCCAGCTGGCGTTGGGCCGCACCGCCCAGGCCCTGGAGAGCTTCGAGCGGGTGCTGCGGCTCCAGGGCATCGAGCAGAACGAGCCCGTCGTCGCCGAGACGCGCCTCGCCCTGGCCCGGGTGCTGGAAGCGCGCCCGGGGCAGCGCGAGCGGGCGCGCGAACTGGCGCGGCAGGCCCTGGACTTCTACGTGCGCCGCCCCTGGGACGTGGCGGAGAAGACGGAGCTGGAGGCCCTGCTGGCCCGGCTGGCGGCGCCCGCTCCGAAGTGAAGCCAGGCGCCCGGCCGCGGTGGCCTACGGAGGGGGCAACGGCTGCCAGTTCGGTCGGGCCAGACGAAGGCGTCACCGCGGCCACCGTGGACTCCACCAACGCCACCAGGTCCACCTTTCGCTGGCGCTGAAACGCACCCAACCGCCGCGCCGCCTCCAGGATGTCTTCGGCCGACACCAGCGCGCGCAGTCCCGCAGCCACCTTCGTCCTCGGAGTGCTCGTCCTCATGCCGGAAGAAAGTTCCTGGCCACCCTGTTTCGGCGGACCTGCAGGCTCGGCTGCACTCAAGCCCTTGATTCTGCGCCGCTTTCTCCATCACGTTAATCAGACGTGGATGCCTCTGCGTCAGGGGCCCGAGGGGTGGACGCGGGCCGCTGTTCAAGCGGATGAGACTGTAGCCCGCGGCGCGGCCCCGCTTGCCCGGGCGCGACTGGAGAAACTCCGGCGGAGCACCTCCGTGAGGGGCACGCCGCACGCGCGCAGGAGCGACAGCAGCGCCGTCACCGCCCACGGGGACGGCGTCACGAAGTAGCGCTGGGGCGTCCCCCCGGGGAACGCGTCCTTCATCTCGCGGAGGCGGGCAAGGTAGTCGACGCCCGCGAGTCGGCGCTCCAGCCACTGCACCTGGCGCGAGAGCCCCGGTGAGCAGCCGCCGGTGTCCACGCCGTACAGCGGGCAGAACCCCAGCGAGAGCTGGCTGACGCCCTCCACCCGCAGGCGGGAGGCGAGCGTGGCGACGGCCGCGTAGTACACGCCCCACAGCCGCGTCGGCTCGAAGCGGATGAGGTTGAGCAGGTAGCCCTGGACGCGGCCCTCGTGGAAGTACGGGTCCAGCACCGCGTAGCCGAACACGCGCGCGTCGGCGCCCTGGCGCAGGAGGAACATCCGCGCGAGCCCGTCGCCGTCGAGCGTGAGCGGGCGGTTGAGGAAGCGCATCTCCACTGGCACCGAGCTGCGGCGCAGGTAGGCGCGGGTGATGGCCTCCACTCGGGCGCGCTCCTCGTCGCCCAGCGCCGAGGGCTGGACCTCCCGCACCTCGAAGCCGCCGCGCGCCGCCTTCCGGAGCGCGGCCTCCACCTTCGCGGCTCGCGCGGACTCCGGCGCGTCGAGCGCGAGCACCTTGTCCATGCCCATGCCGCTGACGCGGTAGCGAGGCCCTCCGAGCCCGGCGGCGAGCATCGCGACGTCCCGCTGCACATAGAAGAAGAGAGGGCGCCTGCCCGTCCGGAGGAAGCGCTGGAGCAGCTCCGCCCGGTCACCCGCCGCGCACACCGGAGGGCCGAGCGTCAGGTCGAACCCGAAGGCCCGCTGGTAGGGCACGTAGCCGAAGGAGGTCTCGAAGTAGGAGAGGCCCGGCTGGAGCGTCGAGTAGGAAATCGGGTCCGCGCCGTGCGCTCGCACCAGGTCGTGCTTCACGCCGCCCACGATACCGGGCCGCTGGCCGGGGGGCGAGATGCGGGCCCGGCGTGGCATAGTCGCGAGCATGAGGGAGCGCGGCACATGACGCACGGCTGGGCGGGACCTTCCCTGGAGCGACTCTGCGAGTTGGCAAGGCGCGACCAGTGGCGGCTCGAGGACCTCGGCTGGAGCACCGTGGACGTGTCGGCACTGCCGGAGTCCTTCCGCCAGACGGCGGCCGAGGCCTTCGTGCAGCTCCAGTGCGGTGAGCAGACCGCGCTCTTCGCCGCGACGCGCCTGCGGGAGTGGCTCCCCGAGGGCTCCGCGCGCGCCTTCCTCGTCACCCAGCAGACGGACGAGGCCCGCCACGTGGCCTTCTTCGAGCGCGTCGTCGGGCTCTTCGGGTGCGAGGGGCGCGTGCGGCCCTCCGTCGCGCGGCTGATGCGGGAGGTGCGCGAGGCGGACACGCCCGAGGCGCTGCTGCTCGGCATGCAGGTGCTCATCGAGGGCGTGGCGCACTCCCTGTTCCAGGAGGCGGTGAGGCTCGTGGAGACGCTGGACGACGGGGAGGGGCTCGACAGCTCGATTCGGGCGCTGAAGACGCTGGTGGCCGAGGCCCTGCCCCGGCTGGCGCGGGACGAGAGCCGCCACATCGCCTTCGGCCTGCACTCGCTCCGCCAGCGCATCCCCCGGCTGGACGGCGCGGCGCGCCTGCGGTTGGAGGAGAAGGTGGCCCTGTGGGGCGAGTGGCTCCTGGAGCAGGTGCGCGACCCGGACCTCATCGTGGGCATCGGTATGGATGGGGGCGCCGTGTGCGAGCGACTCCTCGAGGACCTCAACCTGCGCATCGCCCAGGTCGGACTCCACACGCGGCTGGCTCCACTGAAGGCGGCGTGATGCGCACCGCGCGCGCCATTGACGAGCGGATGGGCTTCTTCGTGAAGCACGGCCACCTGGACCGGTTGCCGTCCCCGTGGCAGGTCCGCGTGGGCGGGCTCGCCATGCTCCCCGTCACGCTGAGCGAGAGCGAGCGGGAGCGCCAGCGCAGCCGGAGCACCTGGATGGGACAGGTGCCCATCCGCGTGCCGCTCCAGGTGCTCTACAACCCGCGCCAGCTCCTCGCCGACTCCGGGCTCACCCAGCGCCCGGAGAGCATCGTCCGGCACATGGTCAGCGTGTACCACGAGGACGCGTTCCTCGGTTACGACCTGCAGCTCCTGCAGTCCCACCCGGGCGGCCTGGCGCTGCTGCGCGAGGAGGCGTCCAAGGTCGTCGACGGCCGCACGCGCTGGGCGCCCTACCTGCGCGGACTGGTGGCGTGGCCGGGCTACCACGCGCGGCTGGTGGCGCTGGCCGAGGCCGCCGAGCGCTTCGAGTACCCGGACGCGCTGAACGTGGACCCACGCTTCGCCACGCTCGTCGGCTTCGCGCGGTTCTGCGGCGCCATGCCGGACTGGCCGGAGCGCGGCTTCTACGGCTTCGACCTCGACAAGCTGGTGCGGCGATGGCGGTAGCGCCCGGCGCGCTCGCGGCGGTGGACCCCGACTTCCAGCGGCGTCACATCGGCTGGCTGACGCGGGCGCTCCACGCGTGGTTCCGCGTGGACGTCCAGGGAATGGAGCACCTGCCGTCCGGGCCCTTCCTGGGCGTGGGCAATCACAGCGGCGCGGCGATGGTTCCGGACACGCTGGTGTGGCTGGGCACGTACCACACGTCCGGCCGCCAGCCTCCGCTGGTGACGCTGGCCCATGACGCCATGTTCGACGTGTACCCGCGTCCGCTCGCGCGCTCGCTGGCGAAGCTGGGCGCGGTGAGGGCCCGGACGGACCTCGCGCGGGAGGCGCTCCGCCAAGGCTACGCCGTGCAGGTGTATCCGGGCGGAGATTACGACGCGTGCCGGAGCTTCTCGCGCAGGAACGAGGTCGTCTTCGCGGGCCGCAAGGGCTACGTGGCGCTGGCGCGCGAGGCCGGGGTGCCCATTGTCCCCGTGGTCTGCGTGGGCGGGCACGAGGCGCTCGTCGTCCTCTGGGACGGGGCCTCGCTGGCGCGGAGGCTGGGGTTCGACCGGCGCTTCCGGCTGAAGACGTTCCCCCTGTCCCTGAGCCTCCCCTGGGGGCTGTGGCTGGGGCCGCTGCCGGGCTACGTGCCGCTGCCAGCGAGAATCAGCGTGCGGGTGCTGCCGCCCCTCTCCCCCGACGACGGGGACGTGGACGCGGTGGACGCGCGCGTGCGGACCTCCATGCAGTGCGCCGTTGATGAGCTGGCGAAAGGGCGACGTCTCCCATGGCTCTGAAGAAGGTCTCCAGGTTCGGCGAGGCGCTGGAGGTGAGCACCGCCACCGAGCCGGAGCTCGGCGCCCGGCTGGAGCGGCTCTGGGCCCAGGAGCCGCTGCTGCGGCCCCGGCCGGAGCTGCACGACTACCAGCTCACATACCCTCCCGCCGTGCAGTTGGAGAAGCGCCCCGGCTACCAACGCGCGCCCACGGACGCGGAGTACCTGCGCGACGCGGTGGGCCCGTTCTCCGCGGGCGGGTACTACTTCCACTTCGGCTTCTGCAAGTACCGCTGCCGGTACTGCTTCCACTACGAGCTGCTGACGAAGCACACCGAAGACTTGATGTCGCGATACGTGAACGCGCTGGCGCTGGAGATGCGCCGCGTCCGGGAGCTGACGCCGCGCCTCAAGCGCGCGCTGTACTTCCTGGGCGGCGGCACGCCCACCGCCCTGCCCTTGCACCTGCTGGAGCGGTTCCTGGAGCGGCTGCTGTTCCACTTCGGCCCGCCGATGACGTCGATGAGCACCGTGGAGGCGAAGCCGGTGACGGCCTCCGAGGAGAAGCTCCACGCGCTGGTGCGGGCGGGCTTCCGCCGCATCAACCTGGGCGTGCAGACGCTGGACCCGGAGCTGTACGCCTTCCACCACCAGAAGGAGGAGCTGCGCATCGCCTTCGAGGCGATTGAGCGCGCCCGGCGCGTGGGGTTCGAGTTCGTCAACATCGACATCATGACGGGCCTGGAGCGGCAGACACCCGAGTCGTGGCGGAAGACGCTCGCCGAACTGGAGCGGCTGGCCACGAGCGGCGCGGTGGACAGCGTCTTCATCTACCCGTACCACGATGACCCGCGCAGCGGGACGTACGGCAAGCCCGGCGCGGTGCCCTCGTGGGTGCGGACGGCGCACAGTGATGCGCAGGCGCGGGCGCTGTTCACCCGGCTCGGCTGGAAGGAGCTGGGGGCGCGCTTCTACCGCTCGCCCCGGCACGTGCGGCGCGAGCTGCTCGAGCTGGCGCGCGTGCGCGTCAACCCCGCGTACGGAGAGGTGCTGTACCACGGGCTCGGCAACTCCAGCTTCTCCATTGGAGACCGGGCCACGTTCCTCAACCACCGCGACGTGAATGACTACTGCACCGCGGTGGAGAAGGGCGGGCTGGGCATTGCGTACTGGCGGACGCTCGACGACGCGCAGCGGGCGACGCGGGACGTGACGTTCGACCTCCTCTACAGCCCCTTCACCCGGGTGCGCTCGCGCGCGAAGAAGTACGGCGCCCAGACGATGGCGCATCACCGTCAATTGCTGGCAAGGTGGACGGAGCTCGGGCTGGGCGAGGAGAACCGGCTGCTCGGCACCTTCAGCCTGACGCCGCTGGGCAAGCTCGTGCACCAACAGCTGATTCCCCAGCACTACCTGCCCGAGGACCGCCGCGAGCTGGCCGAGGCCATGGCGCTGCGCCAGCAGGCGGGCCGGAAGTACCGCGGGTACTGAGGAACACCCGGGGCCCACCTGGCAGGAGGGACGCTCAACCCCTGCCGCGCCGCGCGCTCCCGCCGATGCGCCGGCGGAGCATCCCCCATGCAGGGGCCTGTCAGCCCAGCAGGCGCCGCACCACATCCACCAGGTCCTGGCGCACCAGGTCGCCCTTGGTGATGTAGCCGTCCACCCCCGCCGCCAACCCCCGC
>NZ_JABXEP010000102.1:0-29953 GCF_013372605.1 Myxococcus sp. AM009 | reverse complement strand
CCCTTCCTGGGACTGCTCAACGCCACCCAGCCCCTGTTCAGTCTCCCGGCCATCCTCGCGCTGGGCACCGCGCGCGAGGCCCGGCGCACCGCCAACCTGTCGCTGGCGGAGACGCGGCGCCAGCTCACCCGCGCGCTGGCCCAGTCCCTGGTGGGCGTCTCCGCGCAGGAGCGACTGGCCGAGGTCAACCGCCTCAACCTCCGCACCGCGCTGGAGCGGCTGGCCCTCACCGAGCGCCGCTTCGAGCTGGGCGCGGGCACGCGGCTGGACGTGGTGCGCGTGCAGCAGGACACGGAGACGGCGCGAAACCTCGTCGTCCAGGGGGACGAGTCCCTGCGCAGGGCCCGGGAGACGCTGGGGCTGGTGCTGGGCATCCCCCAGGGCGTGGGCCTGGCCCGGGGCGTCCAGTTGGAGGCCCTGCTCCAGCACGCGCGGCGGGACTGCCAGCAGTTGGAGTCGCTCGACCGGCGCGCGGACCTCGCGGTGGCGCGCTCGCGGCGCACGCTGGCGGAGCGGCAGGTGTCGGAGGTGAAGGCGCTCTATGCCCCGACGCTCGCGCTGACCAGCACCACGCTGGCCCTCACGGTGGAAGAGGGCTTCGCGACGGTGCCGGTGTGGAACATCGGCGCCAGCCTGGTGCTGCCCTTGTGGGACGGCGGCGCGCGTGAGGGCCAACTGCGGCAGACGCGCGCGGGCGTGGAGGTGGCGAAGCAGGGCCTGCTGGAGCTGGAGCGCGCGGCCTCGGTGGAGGTGCTGCAGGCCCGGCGCGCCGTGCAGGTGGCGGACGCGGCGGCGCGCATCGCGGGCCGGGGACGCGCCCTGGCCGAGGAGAACGACCGGCTCACCCGGCGCAGCTTCGAGGTGGGGACGGGCACCAGCCTGGAGCTCATCCAGACGGCGGCGGACCTGCGACAGGCGGAGCTGCTGCTGGTGGTGCGCGAGTTCGAGCTGGAGCAGGCGCGGGTCGCCGCGTTTCTCGCGGAGGCGGCATGCGAGTGGTGAGGACGTGGAGCACGAGGCTCGCCGTACTGCTCCTCGCGAGCTGCCGTTCGCAGGGCGACCCGGGGCCGCAGGGAGGCCAGGCGGCCACGAACCAGCCCATGCAAGTGGAGGTGGAGCGCCTGGCACCCGCCGAGGTGCGCGAGTCCAACGAGTACCTGGGCGCGCTCAGCTCCCGCAGCAGCATCACCGTCTATCCGCAGGTCGCCGGCTACGTGAAGGCGATTCCGCTCGAGCCAGGAGCACGCGTCGAACAGGGCGAAGTGCTGCTCGTGGTGGACCCCCGGCGGCAGAGCGCGGGCCTGCGCGCCACCCAGGCGCAGCAGGCCGCCGCCAATGCCCAGCGGGAGTATGCGCGGCAGACGCGCAAGCGCAGCGAGCAGCTGCTGAAGGAAGGACTCCAGAGCCGCCAGGACTACGACCAGGCCGTGGCGCAGGCACTGCAAGCCGAGGCCAGCGCGCGCGCCATCGAAGCCCAGGTGCAGGCCCAGGAGGTCCAGCTCGGCTTCTACGAAGTGAGCGCGCCCTTCGCCGGCACCGTGGGCGACTACCCGGTGAACGTGGGCGACTTCGTGACGCAGCAGACGGCCCTCACCACGCTGGACCAGAGCAACACGCTGGAGGTGTCCGTGCAGATTCCCGTCGAGCGGGCAGGCACCGTCCGGGTGGGCGCCACGCCGATAGAGGTGTTGGACCCGGAGGGCCGGCTCGTGGTGTCCGCGCCGGTGTTCTTCGTGGCGCCCACGCCCAACGCCACCACGCAGCTCGTGGAGATACGCGGCATCTTCGAGAACACCGTGGGCCTGCGCGCCGGACAGTTCGTGCGCGCCCGGGTCGTCTATGCCACGCGCAAGGCCCTGCGCGTGCCCACCGCCGCCGTCACCCGCATCAGCAGCCAGTCCTTCGTCTTCGTGGCGCGGGACTCGGACGCGGGCACCGTGGCGCAGCGGGCGCCGGTGAGCCTGGGCCTCGTCTCCGGCAATGACTACGAGGTGACGGGCGGCCTGGACGCGGGCACGCCCGTGGTGCTCAGCGGCATCCAGATGCTCCGCGATGGCCAGCCCATCCGACCCAAGGCCCCCTCGCGCAAACCACCTCGGGGCGTGGGCGGCAGCGGGACCGACGGCGGCACCCCGCCGGAGCAGTGAGGGGCCGCCATGTTCACCGACTTCTTCATCCGCCGCCCCGTCTTCGCCAGCGTGGTCTCCATCATCATCACCCTGGTGGGGGCCATCTCCATCCCCACCCTGCCCGTCGAGCAGTACCCGGATTTGTCCCTGCCCGTGGTGCAGGTGACGGCGACGTACATCGGCGCCTCCGCGGAGACGGTGGAGAGCGCCGTCACCACCGTGCTGGAGCGGCAGCTCAACGGCGTGGAGGGCATGCGCTACATCGCCTCCACCAGCAGCAACACGGGCGTGAGCACCATCACCGTCACCTTCGACCCGGGACGGGACCTGGACATCGCCGCGGTGGACGTCCAGAACCGCGTGGCCACCGCGTCCGCGCAGCTCCCGGCCGCCGTCAACGCGCTGGGCGTCACCATCACCAAGGCCCAGACGCAGCTGCTCATCGCCTTCGGCCTGTTCGACGAGGAGAACCGCTACGAGACGGGCTTCCTCAGCAACTACGCGGACGTCTTCATCCGGGACGCGCTGCTGCGCGTGACGGGCGTGGGCGACGTGCGAATCTTCGGCGAGCGGCGCTTCGCCATGCGGCTGTGGCTGGACCCCACGGAGCTGGCCCGGCGCGGACTCACCGCCACGGACGTGGTGAACGCCCTGCGCGCGCAGAACGTCCAAATCGGCGCCGGACAGGTGGGCCAGCAGCCCGCGCCGCCGGGACAGACGTATCAGTTCACGGTGCGTGTGCTGGGGCAACTCACGTCGGCCGAGGAGTTCAACAACATCGTGGTGCAGCAGGGGCCGGACGGCTCGCTGGTGCGGATGAAGGACGTGGGCAGCGCGGAGCTGGGCGCGGAGAACTACGGGCAGCTCCTGCGCTTCAACGGCCGTGAGGCCGTGGGCCTGGGCATCTTCCAGCTCCCCGGCTCCAACGCGCTGGACGTGCGCGACGGCGTCGTCGCCGAGCTGGAGCGGCTGAAGGGAAACTTCCCGCCGGGCATGCGCTACGAGCGCGCCTTCGACACCACGGCGGCGGTGCAGGCCTCCATCGAGGAGGTGCTGGTGACGTTGGGCGAGGCCATCTTCCTGGTGGTGTTGGTCATCTTCGTCTTCCTGCACGGCTGGCGCAGCGTGCTGGTGGTGGCCACCACGCTGCCCGTGTCGCTGGTGGGCACCTTCCTCTTCATCAACGCGTTCGGCTTCTCCATCAACACGCTGACGCTCTTCGGCCTCACGCTGGCCACGGGCCTGGTGGTGGATGACGCCATCATCGTCATCGAGAACGTCGAGCGCACCATGGAGCAGGACAACGTGGGCCCTCGCGAGGCCACCCACCGGGGCATGAAGCAGGTGGCCGGCGCGCTGGTGGCCATCGCCCTGGTGCTGTCCGCGGTGTTCGTCCCGGTGTCCTTCTTCCCCGGCACCACCGGCATCATCTACCGGCAGTTCGCCCTCACCCTGGCGTTCTCCATCAGCCTGTCCGCGCTGGTGGCGCTCACCCTGTCCCCTGCCCTGTGCGCCCTCCTGCTGCGGCCCCACGAAGGCCAGAAGTGGAAGGTGTTCCGCATGTTCGACCGGGGGCTCGACGCGTTCCGGGACGCCTACGGCCGCCTGCTCGCGAAGCTCATCGGGCCGCTGCGCTGGCCGGTCGTGGCCGCCTTCATCCTCTGTCTGGCCGGCACCATCCTGGTGTACCGCCTCACGCCCGCGGGCTTCATCCCCGGCGAGGACCAGGGCTACCTCATCATCGCCGTGCAGGGGCCAGAGGGCACGTCGCTGGACTACACGCGACAGGTGCTCATCCAGGCGGAGGACGCGCTGCGCCAGCTGCCGGAGGTCGAGGACATCTTCACCGTGGGCGGCTTCTCGCTGCTGGGCACGGGCGTCAACTACGGCACCCTCTTCGTCAACCTGCGCCCGTGGGACGAGCGCGAGCGGCCGGACCAGAGCGTCGCGGGGCTGGTGGAGCGCCTGCGCCGTCCGCTGATGGCCATTGGCGGCGCGCGCGTGTTGCCCTTCGAGCCTCCCGCCATCCGTGGCGTGGGCAGCGTGGGCGGCTTCGAGTTCGTGCTGGAGGACCAGCAAGGAGGCTGGTCGCTGGCGCAGCTCGCGCAGACGACGGACGCGCTGGTGGGCGCGGCCAACCAGGACCCGGGCCTGCGCGGCGTCTTCTCCTCCTACACGGCGAACACGCCCCTCTTGGACGTGCAGGTAGACCGGGAGAAGGCCCTGGCGATGGGCGTCCCGCTGGAGGGCGTCTTCTCCACGCTGCAAGTCTACCTGGGCAGCCAGTACGTGAATGACTTCACCTTCGCCAGCCGCGTGTACCGCGTGTATGTGCAGGCCGCCGTCCCGTTCCGCAACGAGCCGCGCGACATCGACGCGCTCTACGTCCGCTCCGCGAAAGGAGAGATGGTGCCGCTGGAGTCGGTGGTGAAGGTGACGCCCATCACCAGCGCGCAGAACATCCAGCACTACAACCTGTACCGCTCGGCGACCCTCAACGGGCAGGCCGCGCCGGGCTCCAGCTCCGGGCAGGCCCTGGACGCGATGGAGGCGGTGGCGCGCAAGACGTTGCCCGTGGGCTACACCTTCGAATGGACGGGCCTGTCCCAGGAGCAGAAGGACGCGGGCCGCAGCGTGCTGCTCATCTTCGGGCTGGGCGTCGTCTTCGTCTTCCTGGTGCTGGCCGCGCAGTACGAGAGCTTCGCCCTGCCCCTGGTCATCCTCCTGGGCGTCCCCGTGGCCATGCTGGGCGCGCTGGGGCTGCAGAACCTGCGCGGCCTCCAGAACGACGTGTTCTGCCAGGTCGGGCTCGTCATGCTGGTGGGGCTGGCCAGCAAGAACGCCATCCTCATCGTCGAGTTCGCCGAGCAGCTCCGCCACGAAGGCCGGAGCGTCGTGGACGCCGCCATCCACTCCGCCCAGACACGCCTGCGTCCCATCCTGATGACGTCCTTCGCGTTCCTCATGGGCGTGGTGCCCCTGATGCTGGCCTCGGGGGCGGGGGCCTCCGCGCGCAAGTCCCTGGGCACCACCGTGTTCGGCGGGATGCTGCTGTCCACCTTCGTGAACCTCATCTTCATCCCCGTGCTCTACGTGGTGCTGGAGGCGGCCCGGGCCCGCGTCCGCCGGCACCCGCCGCCCTCCATCCGCCCGCCGGAGCCCCACACACCCTGAGTGCTGGCCAGGGGCCTGGGGACCCCCTGGATGCCCCGCCGGAGGGGCTTCGTTATCCTGCGGGGTGCCATGTCTCACTTCCCGTCACGCGATGACCCGCGGCGCCAGCGGCTGTATGCGCTGAAGCGCGCGCCCGGGCTCCGGCATCATGGCAACACGGCGCTGCTCCAACTGCTGGGCAAGGGCCAGGAGGTGTCCTGGGCTCGCGGCGCGGTGCTGTGCTGGGAAGGGGCGCCCGCCGAGGGCTTCTTCGTCCTCCTGGCGGGTGAGCTGGACGTCTTGCGCGGTGACGCGCTCCTGATGACGCTCCAGCCCGGCACGCCCCTGGGACTGGAGGCGCTGGCGAGCGGCAGCCACGCCTTCACCCTCCGCGCGGCGGTGGACTCCGAGGGCCTCTTCTTTCCGAAGGACGCTGTCGCGAGCCTGCTGCACGCGCCCCCCGGCGTGCAGGAGCGGCCCCGGCCGCCCGCGGAGGTCATCGCCTTCGAGAGCGACGTGCGCGGCGCGCCCCTGTCCTCGCTCATCGAGCTGGTGGCGAAGGTCATCCACCGTGACTTCGGCGACCGTGTGCTGCTGCTCCGCAGCGCACCGGGCGGGCATGACGCGCTCGTCACGCAGGGGACGGATGGCGTCCTGCGCGCCACGCTGCCCCCGGCTGAAGCGGGCGGTCGCGGCCTGCTGACCCCATCGGTGCTCCAAAGACTCACGGCCGAGCACGGCCTCCACTACGTCCTGCTCGACGGCTGCGGCGTGGCGGACGTCGGAATGACAGGCAAGACAGTCCGGCTGGTGACGACGCTGGACGCGCGACAGCCAGCGGACCCGCGCGTGCTGCCCACCGTGGTGGTGGACCCCCGCCGTGCGTCACGCGCATCAGCGCTGGGTGGCCAGTCCCCGCATCCCCAGTGGCTGCCGCCATGTCCCTTGCGGTTGAGCCTGGACAGGATGGCGCGGGTGCTCGTGGATGACCGGCCGCTGGACGCGGCGGCGCTGAGCCCCGCCGAGCGGGACGCCCTCTCCCGCTGGGCCCGCGCCCTCACCCACCGGCGCGTGGGCCTGGCGCTCAGCGGCGGCGGCGTGTGGGGCTTCTACCACGTCCACATCCTGCGCTGGCTGGTGAGCCAGGGTGTGCCCATCGACATCGTCAGCGGCGCCAGCATGGGCTCGCTGGTGGGCGCGTACTTCTGCGGCAGCGCGCTGGATGGGCACGACGGACTGGAGGGACTGCGGCGGCTGGAGGAGCGGGCCGTGAGCCGGCAGCTCACCCTGGCCGCCACGGCCGCCATCGTGAGCACGTATTCGCTGGAGCGCTTCGTGGCGCAGGACCTGGGCCGCCTCTGCCTGGAGGAGCTGGCCATCCGCTTCCTGCCCGTGACGACGGATTTGGCCCGCGGCGACTGCGTGGCGCTGGAGCAGGGGCCGGTGGCCCTGGCGGTGCGCGCCAGCGGCTCGGCGCCCGGCATCTGGGGCCCCACGGTGGTGCCTCCCGCGCGGTATGTGGACGGCGCCTTCACCAGCATGGTGCCCGCGAGCGTGCTGTTGAACGCGGGCGCGGACGTCATCTTCTCCAGCAACATCCTCCCCATCGGCGTCCGGCATGCGTCCCCTCTGCGAAAGTCAGGACTGGGGCGCTTCCTGGCGGGACTCAATCCGGTGGCCCGCGCGCTGGACCTGGCGGCCAGTGGCGTGCTGCTATTGCACCGCAGTGGCGACGTGGAGAGCCTGCTCGCGGACGTCCGCTACGACATCCAATCCGCGGAGGCGCCGCTGCTGACCGCCATGGCGTTCACCAAGGCCCGGGACATCCTTGGACGGGCGGCGGCGGATGCGTCGCTCGCGAAACGGCTGGAGGAGATGAAGCAGCACTGGCTCCAGGTCAAGGCCCGGAGCACCCGTGCCCACGCGCCTCCAGGAGGACAGCAAGCCGCATGATTCCCGTTCGCATCCTGGGTACCGCCAGTGTCCTTCCCGGCCCCGCGGTGACGACCGCGGCGTTGTGCGCGCGCGTGGGACGCGACGCCGCGGAGGTGGAACGAAAGACGGGCATCCGCACCCGCCACTTCGCGCCACCGGGGATGAAGGCCGCGGACGTGGCGGCGCAGGCGCTGCGCGGCGCGCTGGAGGCGGCGGGGCTGGAGGCCCGGGCCCTGCGTCGCATCCTCTGCGTCACCTCCATGGGCGGAGACGTCACCACGCCCGCCACCGCCAACCGCGTGGCGGCCGCGCTGGGCCTGTCGGGCAGCTGCGACGCGATGGACGTGAGCAACGCCTGCATGGGCTTCCTGAGCGCCTTCGACCTGGCGGCGCGCTCGGTGGCCACGGGGCTGGGGCCGGTGGGCATCGTGTCGGTGGAGCTGCTGTCGCGCACCACCACGCCCGAGGAGCCTCGCCCCTACCTGGTGCTGGGTGACGCGGCCGCCGCCGCCGTGCTGGGCACGGGCCGCCCCGGCGAAGGCGTGCTGGGCGTGGCCCTGGGCAATGACGGCACGCTGCCCACGGACGTGGTGCTGGAGAACCCGATAGCCACCGGCAAGCTGGAGCGGATGCGCTTCCTGACGCCCAGCAAGGAGATGACCCGCGTGGCGCTGGACGCGCTGGTGCGAGCGGCGCGCGCGGCGCTGGACGAGGCCGGCGTGGCCCTGCGCGACGTCGAGTGGGTGCTCACGCACCAGCCGAATGGCAGCATGCTGGAGGCCATCCTCCAGGCGCTGGCGGTGTCACCGGAGCGGAGCGTGCGCGTGGTGGACACGGTGGGCAGCGTGGGCTCGGCCTCGCTGGGCACCAGCCTGGACCGGCTGCTGCGCACGCGTCCGGTGAAGCCAGGGCACCGCATCCTCCTGGTGGGCGTGGGCGCGGGCGTGGCCCACGGCGCGGTGCTGTACCAGGTGGGCGGATGACACAGGCGGGCGGTTGGCCCCTGAAGGCCTGGCTGACGACGTTTCGGTTGCTGCGCCGGTATCACCGCTACGAGGTGGTGAACCTGGAGCCGCTGCTCCGTCCCGGCGCGAAGCTCATCGTCGGCTACCACGGGCGGCCCCTGGCCGTGGACCTGTGCATGCTGACGGTGACGCTCCACGAACGCCTGGGCTACCTGCCGCACGGCGTGGCGCACGGCGCGTTCGCTTCGATTCCGGGCATGCGCGCGGTGGCGGACGGGCTGGGCTTCGTCACGGGGGATGACCCTCGGCTGGCGGAGGCGGTGTCGCGTGGCGAGCATGTGTTGTTGCAGCCAGGAGGCACGCGCGAGGGCTGCCGTGACTTCCGCCACCGCTACCGCGTCGACTGGGGCGAGCGCATGGGCTACCTGCGCCTGGCGGCGCGCTACCGGCTCCCCATTGTCCCCGTGGGTGGCAGCGGCATGGACGACGCATACGTCGGCCTCAACGACGGGTACGCGCTGGGCCGGCGAGTGGGGATGCCCGGGCGGCTGCCGCTGTGGCTGGGCGTGGGCGCAACGGGCCTGTGGCCCTTGTCGCTTCCCTTGCCCGTGAAGATGACGCAGTGGGTGGGCGAGCCGCTGACGCGTCACCTGGAGCCGGGCTTCGACACGGGCGACCGGGACGCGATGCGGGCGGCGCACCAGGAAGTGGCGGGCACGGTGCAGGGGCTGCTCGACAGGGCTCGCGGCGTGGACAACGGCAGCACACGGAAGGCCGTGCCATGAGCGAAGGTTTCGAGGCGCGGCAGTGGGCGCTCATCCTGGGAGCTTCATCTGGCACGGGGGCGGCCATCGCGGAGGCGGTGGCTCGAAAGCCTGGACTGAATGTCTTCGGGGTCCACCGGGGCCGGTACGCGGACGGTGCCGTGAAGTTGGAGCAGCGGGTGCGGGACGCCGGTGGACGCGGGGTGCTGTGGCAGGCGGATGCGTCTTCACCGGAGGCCGCGGAGGCGGGCGTGGCGGCGCTGCGGGAGGTCGCCGGGCCTCGGAGCGTGAAGCTCTTCGTGCATTCGATTGCGGGCGCGTCGGTCGGGCGCTTCCTGTCCGAGGGCGAGGACCGGCTGCACGCGCGGCGCATCCGCCGAACGTTCGACACGATGGCGCATTCCTTCGTGTTCTGGGCACAGGCCCTGGTGGAGGAAGACATGCTGGCGCCGGAGGCCCGGCTCCTCGGGCTGCAGAACCCGCTGGATGAGACGCACCTGGGGAACACGGGACTCATCAGCGCGTCGAAGGCGGCGCTGGAGATGTACGTGCGCTACCTGGCCATGGAGCTGGGGCCGCGAGGTCACCGCGTCAACCTGCTGAAGTTCGGCACGGTGATGACACCCGCGCTGAAGCACGTGTACTCACCCGAGGCCCTGGCGCGCCTGGAGGCCGCCCACGCGAGGATGAACCCCGCGGGACGCATGGGCACCGTGGAGGACGTGGCCCGCTTCGTCACGGTGCTCGCCGGTGAGGAGGCGGGTTGGTTCAACGGGGCCACCATCGACTTCACCGGGGGGATGACGCTGCGGCTGTTGGACTTGGTGCTGAATCCGTGAAATGGGCAAGGTCACGGCACCAGGCCAGTAACGCGCGGCCAACGTTACTGCGTCAGGGGTCGGAGGGGTGAAGGGGGATGCCGAGCAGGCGAGGTGAGTCGTAGTCATTGTTGATGCGGTGGCCGGTGGGGCAACGAAGCACCCAGGTGACACTCACCCGCGCCGTAGCGCGCCGCGCGGTGATGAAGTTGTTGTGGAAATGCCGCTCAGGTCGAGAGCGACTACGAGTAGCAGTCAGCCGCTCCTCAGGCCGAGGAGGGAAACGCCGCGTGCATTGCGCCATGAAAAAGCGTAGCAGCTCAGCGCGACGGGGATATGGCGATGCCATCCAGGGAAGTAGCGGCCTGCGCAATAGTCCAGTCCCAGTTTCTCCTTGGCTGCCCTCGTAGACGCGCTCGGTTCTCCAGCGCCGCGTCACCAAGCGGATGAACTGCCTCTTCATCCGGATCCCTGACTGGGATAGCAGGAAGTAATTGGCGGGCTCGGGCTCACCGTCTCATCATTCAATGAGTAACCCCAGGGACTCCTGCTGCTGCCGGGGGACACTCATGACGACGATGTGACCGTCCAGGATCGGACCATGAATCGACTGAGGATTGGCCAAACGGATCGCCCTGCAGAAATGTCTGGGAGCGGCGACTCTAGTTCGCGGCGCTGACGAGGCTGGGACGGCCAAGCGGATCGACCCCTGGCTACTTTGGCTTCGCTGACTGCGGGCCTGTGATTCCGCGCCGGAGGCGGGTTGCGGCAGTTGTCGCCTTCAATGATGAGGATGTGGGCGCGGTGAAAAAGCCGATCCCCTGGCGGCGCTGGCCATCAGCGGGGCTCCTACGAGGGGTGGCCACTCTTCGATAGAGCGGTTGGAGATGATGACGGTGCTGCGGCCCTGGCGGACCATCGCATAGAGATCCATCGGCTCGTCGTGGGTGAGGCCACGCTGGCCAAGGTTATAGAATGAGCAAGTCGGGCGAAGTGAAGCGCAGGAAGCGGTTGTTGTTGCCGTGCACGCTAGTTGATGGTCGCGTGATCCAGTTAGCACTACTGGCAGAAAATACCTCTTAACCGCCATACCACAGCTGCGTTCATGAAGGAATCCATACCTACTTCATGAGGGTGGCCGGTGGCGGCTAATGCAATGACGGCCAGCGCGCCCAACTCTCCATCGCCCCTCGACTTAAGTTTGACGCAGTAGCAATAACAGCAACACATCAGGGGGCAGCAATGCGGTCAGAATGCACCCAATAGATGTCTTCCCACTATCAAACTAGGCTCTAGCTGACAGCACAGGCAGCGCCGTCAACATGCCCTTCAACTTCAACAACGATGTCCACGGCAAGCCAAAACCCACACGAACACACTTCACACACATAGACACACGCCATTTCTGCCGAGCAACCGAGCAACCGAGCAACCGTTCGGCAGGTGAGGTGATGCGCTACCCATGACGCTGGAATTAAATCGAATGAGCAACCGCAACAAAAAACTCGTTTACCACCTGACTGCAGTGTCGAACCTGAAGAGCATCCAAGAGCGAGGGCTCCTATCTCGTCATGATCTCGGCGGGGAAATCCTCGGATTCAAGGATGTCGCCAAGCCGGACATTCTCGAAGGCAGGAAAACCTACAGCCTGGATAAAATGGTCCCTTTTCATTTTATCTGTAAAAGTCCATTCGACTATGGCGTGATCCGTGCAAATCCCAAAGAAGCCTTTGCGCTACTTTCAGTAAACAGAACTTATGCACAACAAAGCGGGTGGAAGATTCTTGCAAGGCACCCACTTTCTAACGGTGAGCCACTAGAAATTCTCGAATGGAAAGAAGGAATAAGCAGCATAAACTGGAATCAAATGGATCGTAAAGACCGGGACTATTCGGACAACGAATGCAAGCAAGTATGCATGGCAGAAGCACTAAGCCCTACGGCGGTTCATTTCGATGAAATACGGTGTATTTTCGTCGCAACAGAGAAGACAAAATCTAGGATTTTGAAGGAAATCGGCAAGAAGCATGAAGGGCTAGTGCTCATAAACCCGAACATGCTGCCCAAGGGCTGCCCATGATACGATTCATTCGAGGGAACCTTTTCGACAGCAAGGCCGTCGCATTGGTCAATACCGTCAATTGCGTCGGCGTTATGGGCAAGGGAATCGCCTACCAGTTCAAGCGGTCTTTCCCTCTGATGTTTGAAGACTATGCCGCGCGATGCAGTCGAGGGGAAGTGCGCCTCGGAGAGGTCACTCACTTCCATGAACGCGGAAAGACAATAATCAATTTCCCAACCAAGAACCATTGGCGCTCAGCCTCACGCATCGAAGATATCTCCGCTGGCTTAGATGCCCTACATCGTCTCATCATCCACGAACAACTCCCATCCGTGGCAATCCCTCCACTGGGCTGCGGCAACGGCGGACTCAACTGGACCAAAGTCAAAGACACAATCACTTCAAAACTAACCAACCTAAGATTCACCCAGATAGAGATCTACGAACCTGTCGGGCAGTTCGAATCGGTCGTCGCACGAGAACCCAAGCTATCACTCTCTCATTTCATACTCGCAACATTAAGGGTCGGCCTCAAACGACCAACAAAGCTCGGAATTCAAAAGGCCGCCTACTTCTTCAATATATTCTCCCGGACAGAATTCTTCCGATTCACTGAGTACAAGTTTGGCCCCTATTGCGTAGCCATTGACCCTATGTACAACGCAATCCGCGACTATCTATCATTCACAGGAATGAACGCGGAGCAGATGGCCCAAGATGGGTGGGCGCGAAAACTACCAGGACCAGAAGCAGCAAGATTACAAGCATGGGCACCAGCGATTAATGCGGCAATTTCACTCTGCAATCAAGTAGGCGACCAAATCGAAGCCGTTGCAACGACGCACGCCATTATAGCAAGGGAGGGCACCACCACTCGCGAACAGCTTGTCCGCGATTTCTTCAATTGGTCCGCAGAGAAGTCAAAACATTTCTCGGCACAGGACGTGTTCGACGCTGCGGAACTTTTGAAAAAACAAGGACTCATCCATGCAACGCTCTGGGGGTTTGAAATCACATCGCCACGACCTCAAGCAAACACCCACAACACACCACCCACATAGAATCAGCCTTATCTAGCCCCATGTGTGTGGCCTAGCCTGCGGTAAGCGCATTGATCGCCAGAGTCCAAGCGGTCCATGAATACTGTGGAAAATCGAGTGTCGCGTCTAGTTGCAATAGCCCCATGCCCACTACCAGTGACCAGCCGACTTTTCCGCTCGCGCCAACCTGACCGTGGAGCAATCTTCATTACCATGCCTGTATCAACACGAAAAACCGATTTTCAGTTCAATTGACCAAGTAGCCATGTCACCACAGGTTTACTGAATCCGGAACGACAGACAGTAATAGAACGGTGCCACCTGCTCCTCGGTGACGTCGAACGCGCCCGCGGGCAGCAGCTCCCGGGGGCAGTGCGGCTCCCGTGAGTAGAACGTAATCGCGCGGAACGCGGCGCGCTGGAACAGCGAGGGCCGGAAGACCGGGTCCAGTTGCTCGTCCACCACCACCAGCGGCGTGCCCGGCTTCGCCACGCGCGCCATCTCCGCCAGGGCCCGCTCGGGTGCCCGGTAGCCGCCAATACCACCGACGTGAAACACCCGGTCGAACGACGCCTCCGGGAACGGCAGCGCGTGCGCGTCCGCCATCATCAGCCGCACGCCCGCATAACCTCCAGACCGCAGCCGCCGCTTGCAGTGCTTGAGCATGCCCTCGCTCAGGTCCACGCCCCACACCTCCACGTCGAGCCCCGGCGACAGGCCCTCACGCAGGAGCGGCAGGTTCGCCCCCGAGCCCACGCCCACCTCCAGCACCCGCACCGGGCTCCCGTCCTCGTGCGGCGTCAGCGAGCCGAGCGCCACGCGGCGCATGTACCCGGCGCGCATCCGCGCCTCCGAGACAGACTGAAACAGCGGCGTCAGCACCGTCGTCAGCGGGTCATGCAACACCGGCAACCCATCGTAGAGGACGCGCATCAGCCGGTCCGTCCCGCGCACCGCGTCCTCGCGATACAGCCGCGCCATGCCACGCGCCACGCGCCACGCCTCGCCGCAACCACCGCAGCGCAGCCACCCGTCGCGGAGGCAGCCCTCCGCCTCGAGCCCGTGGAACACCAGCGCCCCACCACAGGCCGGACACGCCAGCGACGCCACGTCCCGGGCACGCACACCGTTCATGACAGCGCGAGCGCCTCCGCGCGGGCCTGCTCATCCCGCATGCCCAGCCGGGTGAACAACTCCACCGCGCGCTGCTGATGGACACCTCGCGCCGGGTCCTCCGAGGGCAGGTGCCTGGCCAGCGCCAGCCGCGCGTGGGCCTCCTCGAAGGACTGGCCCTTCCTCGACGCGACGGCGATACACCGGCGCCACGCCTCGAAGGCCCGAGTGGCGTCGCCGTCCAGCCAGGCCTCCCGCCCCCGCCACAAGCGCGCCGCGGCTTCACCGAAGGGGAACACCTTGGCGAAGACCTCCGCCTCCCGGCGCGCGGCCTTGGCGCTCGCCACCAGCGAGGCCTCCGCGCCCCGCTCCCACAGCGTCAGGAGCACCTCCGCTACCGTCATCACGCCGAAGTAGACGAAGTGCGCCACCGGCTTGCCGGACGACATCTTCGCCAGCGCCTGCTCCGCCGCGGCCCGAGCCCCCTCCGCGTCCCCTTCACGCAGCCGCAGCAGCGCCAGCGTCCCCTCCACGATGATGCGGTCCGTCTGCCCGCCCTGCGCCTCCGTCCACGCCAGCGTCTGCTCCAGCGCGGCGCGCGCCTTCGCGGAGTCGCCCAGCCGCAGGTGGATGTGCGCCTGGTAGTGCAAGGCCCAGTGCTCCGTCTGGAGCGCCCCACGCCGCCGCGCCGAGTGCTCCAGCCACGCCATCAGCGGCAGCCCCCGCGCGAACTTCCCCTGGTAACACGACACCACCGTCAGCAGCGCGCGGCACTCCTCCGCCAGCCGCACGTCCCCCACCGAGTCGACGATGCCCATGGCCCGCTCCAGCCACGCCTCGGCCTCCGCCCACCGCGCCACGTACGCGCCATACACGGCGTTGCGGCACAGCACGAAGGCCAGGTCCGCGGGGTTGCCCACGCGCTCGGCCACCTCCAACGCGCGGCGGGCCCACGTCTCCGCCACCGCCCGGATGGGCAGCGTGCCCGCCACCACCGCCATGCTCGTGTAGCTCCGCGCCAGCTCCGGCGACGCGCCCGCCGGCTCGCACAGGTTCAACGCGCGCAGGCCGGACCAGAGGACGGGCAGCGCCTGGTGCGCATAGATGAACGCATCGAGCAGCCGCATCAGCAGCCGCCCCGCCACGCGCCGCACCCGCCGCCGCTCCTCCGTCTCCTCGTCGTAGTCCTCCGGCCGGGAGCTCTGCGCCAGCCGCAGCAGGCCCTGCCCCAGCGTCCCCAGCGCCCAGCCCATGCGACTGGACGGCACCGGCCAGCCGAAGTGCCGCAGCGCGCGCTCCGCGTGCTCACGAAAGGCCTGGAGTTCCCCCAACTGGAAGCGCGTCTCCGCCAGGTGCGCCTCCAGGTGCCCCAGCGTCATCGCGTCGCCCCCCACCTCGGTCACCCGTGTCAGCGCCCGGGTGAGGAAGGGCAGCGCCTCGCGGCACGCGCCCACGCGCAGGGCCTCCTCGCCCGCGCGCCGCGCATAGCGCGCCTCCCGCAGCGGATCCCCCGCCATGCCCCAGTGGTAGGTGAGCGCCGCCGTCCACTCCGCGCGCTGCCCGTGCGCCGCCTCCATCGCCAGCGCGGCGCGCCGGTGCAGCGCGGGCCGCGCATCCACGGGCAAGTCATCCAGCACCCCTTCGCGCAGCTTGTCGTGCGCGAAGCGCCAGCGCCCATCCGCCACGTCCAGCACCGCCGCCGCCGCGCAGTCCGTCAGCCAGCGCTCCACGTCCACCTCCGGCGCGGCCCGTCGCAGCAGCGGCACGTCCACCTGCCGCCCGACGATGGCGGCCACCTGCAGCAGCTCGCGCGACGGCACCGGCACCTTCTCCAGCCGCCGCTGCACCAGCCTGCGCACGCCGCCAGCGAAGACGCGCTCCGGCAGCGCCATGTCACCCAGCCGGTCCAGCCCTCCCGCCTCCTCCGCCAGCGCCCGCACCACCTCCACGAGGAAGAAGGGGTTGCCCTCCGTCTCGCGCAGCAGCAGGTCCACCAGGTGCGGCCGGGCTCCGGGGGCGCCCATCATGGACTCACTGAGGATGGAGACCTCCCGGGCGTCCAGCCGAGGCAGCCGCAGCAGCGACAGGCCCGGCAGCGCCGAGGGGAGCGCGGGCGCCTCATCGTCACGGAAGCTGCCGATGAACAACAGGCGCAGCGCCACCGCCCGCGTGGCGAGCCGTGAGAGCAGATGCAGCGACTCATCGCCCGCCCAGTGCAGGTCCTCCAGCACCACCACCACGGGCTGGGCCAGCCGCGCGAACACGTCCTCCACCACCTGGAGCAGCCGCGCCTGCACCATGTCCGCGCCCACCTCGGCGGGGTCCGCGACGGGGTGCCCCAGCAGCGCCTCGAGGTCCGGAACCAGCGGCTTGAGGATGCTGGCCTCGCGCTCACTCAGCGTGGTGAGGATGGCCAGCCAGCGCAGCACCGGGCGCCACTCCTGGTATGGGCTGCCGCCCGCCGCCACGCCCTGGCCCCGCAGCACCACCGCGCCCTTCACCAGCGCCAGCGCGCGCAGCTCCTCCAGCAGCCGCGACTTGCCCACGCCGCTCTCCCCACCCACCAGCCACGCGCCGCCGCGGCCCACCATCGCCGACTCCAGCACGGTGGACAGCCGCGCCTGCTCCGCCACCCGGCCCACGTAGCGCGCGGCCTGGAGGAAGCTCTCGCGCGCGGCGGCGGACTCGGGCGGCAGCGGCTCACCGGTGGCGGCGCAGAGCTCGGCAATCACCGCGTCCGCGTCGCGGGGCCGCAGCTTCGGGTCCGGCGACACCAGCCGCTCCAGCACGGCCTTCAGCGCGGGCGGGAAGTCCGGCGGCGAGGGCACCTGTCCGGCATGCGGCAGCCGGCCGAACATCATCTGGCTGGCCATGGCGCCCACGCTGAAGAGGTCCGTCACCTCCGAGGGCGGCTGGTCCTCGAACAGCTCCGGCGCCAGGTAGCCCGGCGTGCCGCCCGGCTGCGCCCGGTGGACGTGCTCGCGCCCCACCGCCAGGCCGAAGTCCAGCACCTTCACCTGCCCGTGGGCCACCAGCACGTTGGCGGGCTTGAGGTCGCGGTGGATGATGCCGCGCCGGTGCAGGTACGCCAGCGCCATCAGCGTCTGCACCAGCAGCCCCACCTGCACGCGCAAGGGCTGCCCCGTGCCCGCCTGCACCAGGTGCCGCGCGTCCTCCAGCAGGTCCATGGCCAGGTAGGGCCGATGCTCGGCGTCGAAGCCGTAGTCCAGCACGCTGATGACGTGCGGGTGGCGCAGCGAGGCGAGCGTCTGGAACTCGTGCGCCAGCGACAGCGCCAGCTCGTGTCGGGCAATGGAAGACGGGGTGTATTCGCCCTCGGGCAGCCGGGGCAGCCGCGCCAGGTCCTCCAGCGTCTGGTGCAGCCGCTTCACCGCGACGGGGCCCGCCAGCAGGTCCTGCGCGCGCCACACCGTGCCCGCACCGCCCCGGCCCAGGAAGTCGAGGATGCGGTAACGGCCGCCCACGACCTCGCCCTCCGCGTGGCGACGCGCCGCATCCTCCGGCGGGTGCCGGGTTTCGTGAGGAGATTGACGCATCAAGGGGGGCCGCCCGCGCCGATGATAACGGGAACCCCCGGCGGCGGTAGGACTGATTCCCGACACACCGGCAGGCCCGGCGCACCGGGCAAGGAAGGCGAGCCTGGGCGGCAGGTCAGCCACTACCCAGGCACGGGCTCAGCCCCCGCCGAAGACGCTGGCCAGGGTGCGGCCCCCCTGCACGGCACCGTAGATGATGACGGTAAAGTAGGTGAGCGACCCCACCGTCATCCCATGCCCCATGAGGATGAAGTAGCCGTCGCGCTGCAGGATGCCGATGGCGAAGAAGAGCGCGGCCAGCGCGGGCAGCGTGTTGCTGAAGGGAATCAGGCCGAACGGCATCATCAGCAGCACGCCCGCGAAGAAGAGCATGAAGCCGTTGAAGCGGTTGGTGCTGGCGCCGTGCGTGAGCGCCAGCAGCCGCGGCTTGCTCATCTTGTCCACGTACCTGGTGAAGACCTCCGCGCCCTTGTCCAACGCCGGCGCCAGGTTGGTGCGCAGCAGCGGCTTGTCCAGCAGCTTGCGGGGCAGCCAGGGCGTCCGGTTGAACGTCACGCCCACGCCGATGAGGACGATGAGCAGCCCGAACACCGTGGACACGCCCGGAATCGACACGGGCAGCAGGAAGGGGAAGGTCAGGATGCAGCAGAACAGCAGCAGGCCTTGCTCGCCACACGCCTGCATCAGCTCCCGCACCGTCAGGGATTCAGGCAGCCGCGCGGACAGCGCGCGGAGGGTGGCGGAGAGCTGGGCCTGGGTGTCCGAGAAACCCGTGGACGAAGAGGGGGTGGGCGAAGGCGTCGACATTTCAGGCCGTCACTAGCACGCCCCATCCGTCAATGCTCAGCTCCAAGCGATGTCGTACACCGCCTCCTCGCCCTCCCTCCGGGATGTTTGCCCCCGCTGGCCTCCAGCCCCGCCAGGAAGCGCCCCCATCGAAGCCCGCCACCACCACGGGCCGGCAGGTCAGCGCATACCAGGTGGGTGACTCTGTCATTTGATGGTTGTTCAACACCCGGACTGGCGCCGCGGCGTGTGCCTCATCCGACACGGAGCGCCACGCCGCGCTGGGCTCGTCGGACGCAGTGTGATGAAGAGGCGGCGGCCCGCGTCATCTCGCGGGCTCGCTCGACGTGCCGTCCGTCTTCCGCTGGGGTCCGCCATGAACACGCCCTCTCGTCATCTCTTCGTCGCTGGCGCCACGGGCGCCACGGGCCGCACGCTGATGCGACAGGCGCTGGCGCGCGGTGCGCCGCCTGTCCTCGCGCACGTACGGCCGAAGAGCGCGGACAGCGACAGGGTCCGCCCCTGGCCCCACAAGGCCGTCGTGGAGCTGTCTGACGGCGAGATGCTGGTGGAGATGATGCGCGGCTGCACCACAGTGCTCCAGTTGATTGGCACCATGCGCAAGCGCTTCAGCGCTGGCGACACCTACGAGACGAGCGACATCGGCACCACGCGGCAGCTCGTGGCAGCGGCGAAGCGCGCGGGCGTGGACCACCTGGTGCTGCTCAGCTCGGTGGGCGCGGGCCGGCCGGTGGGCGCGTACCTCAAGGCCAAGGCGGAGGCGGAGCGACTGGTGCGCGACAGCGGCATCCCGTGGACGGTGGTGCGCCCGCCCGCCTTCGAGGGCGAGTACCACCACATCCATCCCGTGCTGCGCGCCCTCACCCGCCTGCCTCCGTTGCGGAACATGCGGCCCATCCACCTGGACCAGCTCGCCGCCGTGCTGCTGCGCGTCTCCGAGCGGCGCGCGCCGCTGAACCAGGTGCTGGAGGGCGACACGCTCTGGGCCGAGGTCGCCGCCGCGGGCGCCTGAGCCGCCTTCTCGCTCAGGGCCCGCGATTCAGCGCAGCGCGCCCCAGTTGTACGTGGGGTTGGAGCCGCCGGTGAGCACGCGCCATAGGCTGCCGTCGTGGTAGCTGTAGCTGTCGCGGATGGCCTTGTGGTTGCTGGACACGTTCCAGTCATTCAGCGTGGTGGTGCCCACGTTGTAGAGCAGCGTGTCGCCCCACACGGACCAGAGGACCCACGGCCGCGCGTCGATTTCCGACACGGTGGCGTAGCGGCTGTCGCCCCAGCGCACCGGGAGCTTGTCTGTCTCCGCCAGCATGCGCGGCTTGCGGTAGCGCGAGCCCAGGTCCGTGTAGAAGCGGTCCGGGAAGTAGGGATTGCCGTGGTAGATGTCCACCGCCACCACGTCCACGCGGTCGTCGCCCGGGTAGTAGCTCCAGGGGTCACCGCCGTAGGTGCCGTCCCACTCGTAGGGCGACCAGACGAAGAGGAGGTTGTCCAACCCGCGCGTCTTCACCAGGTAGTCATGCATGATGACCCACAGTTGCCGGTACTGGGCCGGGTCCTGGTTGGACCACCAGAACGGTGACGCGTTGGGGCGCTTGTTCATCTCGTGGAACGGGCGGTACAGCACCGGCACGTTGAGCTGCTTCAGGATGGTGAGCTTGTCCGCCGCGAAGGACAGGTCCGCCAGGAGCGCGCGGTACTCCGCCGTGTTCGCCTGCCAGTTGATGACCCGGCCGAACCAGTTGGAATCCATCCACGATTGCCGGAAGTTGTTCTCCCAGCTCTTCACCGATGCGCCCGGATAGGACTGGTGGAAGCTGAAGCCGACGATGCCCTCGCCGAAGAGGAAGCGGTCGCGCGCGAAGCCCACCGACGTGTCCACATAGGGCGCCTGGTACGTGGGCCCGTAGTTGCCCGGCCCGAAGTCGAACTCCACGAAGCCTGGACGGCGCCCCGCGATATCGCCCACCCGCACCCAGTACTCGCCCGCGTAGCGCTCCTTCTGCGCCTCGCAGTGCTGCCCCATGATGGTCTGCTTCGAGACGCCGTTGCGGCTGTTGTTCTCCAGCGTCACCAGGAGGTCGAAGACCTTCTGCGCCTGCGGTGACGGGGACGGCGTGCTCAGCGTCCGTGACACCTGGGCGTGGGCGACGGTGGGTGCCAGGTTCAGCGCCAGCGCGGCGGTGAACGCGGCGGCGCTCAGGAAGGCGCTCCGGCTGGGATTGGATGAGCGGAACGACTTTGAATGGGTTGACGTGTGCATGTGGTGGGTGCGACCTCCCGTTGACTGCATGCACGAGCACTGTCAGGTGGTTCAGCTTGCGTCAACGAGCAACTCAGGCAAAACAAGATCAGTAGAAAGTTCGCATCCGCCGCCATTTTTCGATGCAACCGCGGATTGCGGAGGGCAGCGTGGCGCAAGGAGTACAACCAGGATTGACTCTTCGGACGAATGACTCGCTACTACTGGCTCGTTGAAGATACCGCCGCGACTTCCCGCTACAATGGCGACTTCAACGCAACACACCGGTGGAAGCTGCCAGGGCTCTCGGCGTGCCCTGGTTGTGGCGCAACGTGGGCGAGCGTTGGTCACTTCTACCCCGCTGTCGACCTGTCCGCGCTCCCAGAGCAACATGCCTACTTGAAGGCACGACCCGAGTACTCGCGGTTGCGTGAACGGGTGCCGGACATCTTGTTCACGCCAACGGCATTGGCCATGCGCGAAAGCATGGCCTATTGAGGACACGCGGTGAGCAGCCAGCCTCGGAGTCGGCCCGAAAATTTCGCCGTGCAGCGCGTGTGTTGAACCCATGACTTCTCAACTAAACCAGAGTGCGACCATGAATTCGGAGCTCATCAAGGCCTTGGCTTGGCATGCGGAATGGCTGCGTTCCGTGGGACAGCAAGGCAAGCGTCTCCACCTGGAGGACGCTGACTTGTCCTCACTCGACCTGTCGTCGCGAGATCTATCGGAGGCCGCGCTCCCTGGGACACGCCTGGATGGATGCAGTCTGGACATGGCGAAGCTCGCCCACGCCAACCTGGCGTCCGCATCTTTCATCAATGCCAGCCTCTCCAGGACGCAGCTTTCAAAGGCCAACCTGGACCATGCGGTGCTTCGCGGGGCCATTCTGACGCATGTGAACGCGCTCCGAGCCAGCTTCTACGAAGCAGATCTCCAAGGCGCGGACCTTCAATGCGCGGACCTTCGCGGCGCCTACCTGGTCAACGCCAACCTCGCGTCCTCGAATCTCCGAGGCGCACTTCTGGAAGGTGCGGTCCTTCATGGCGCGCGGCTTTCCGGGGCAGCGCTCCACGGCGCCGTCGGATTACAGGCGGCCCAAGCCTCCTGGGTTGATCTCGGTCACGAGAACGCGCCCGTCCGGATTGAAGGCGAGGCGCTGCGCGCATGGCTGGACCAAGCCGTAACGATGAGCCTCGGATGAAGTTGCCCAATGCCTCTCGGCATCACATTGAGCGTGACGGGGGCGGCGCCCTGCCGGACGCCCTTGGCCAGCAGGTGCGTAGCCGCCATCACATGGAGTTCCCCGCCGCCTCGCCCTCCGCCGCATTCAAGGCCACGGGAAGACGTGGGGGCAGGAAGAGGCCACAGCCCATGTGACGCCGTCCGCCGAGTCCCCGCTCCTGGAGCACCAGGGAGGACTCGGGTGACAGCCCGCTCACGGTGAGCGCGAAGCCGATCACCTTGCTCCCGGCGATGGCGACCATGCGCCGCCGCCCCACATAGGGCGTCCCGGAACACCCCAGCGCCGCCATGAATCTCAGCGTGGAGGCCTGAAACGTCGCCTCGTCCATCGCGTGCTTGAAGGTGACGATTCGCGCCGAGAGCGTCGTCGGTGTCGCCAGCAGCGGGTAGACGGTGGGCATTCCCAAGCGCAGCGCCTGGCCCGCGAGCGCCAGCGAGCTCCCAGCCAGCGCCAGGAGGTCCGGGAGCGCCTCCGGGCCACAGCGTAACCGCAGCGTACCGCTCTCCATCCGGAGCCATTGCCTATCCATCCGGGTCCCGCGCAGATTGAAGACCCCCACATCCTTGCGTTCATGCAGTCCGGGAACGCGACGGGAGAGCGAAGAAAACAGGGGATAGGCATGGTCAATCGGCACCGGGCCGCCCTGAACGGGGAACAGCAGGTCAATGGCAGGCATGTGAAGGACCTCTCCGGAGGGTGCTGCACTCAGAACAAGGCGTGTGGGCTGGAATCGGCGGCATGACGTTCACCCCGTCTGCAGCGTGAGCGCGGGCGCGTAGCGCCCATCCCCGGTGCGCTCGTAGGACACGACGGGGCCCACGGCGTTGAGCCGCTGCCCCAGGAACACGCAGCACGCGGCGGGGGCGTAGAGGATGAGGTGCGTGCTCGCCGTGCGCAGCTCGTTGCGCGCGCGCCGGAGCTGCTCACGCGCCTGGACGGCGAAGGCCACCGCGTCCGCGGCCGAGCCCACGGCGCCGTCATGCGGCCCGTCCTCCGGCTCCAGGTAGAGCACAGCGCGGAAGTGCCCCGGCCGCTCGGCCATGAAGCGCTCCACGTCCGCGCGCGCGTCCCCCGTCAACTGGAACACCACCAGCAACCCCGTGGCGTCCGCGTCGCCCTCGTGCCCGGTGACCCGCAACCTGCGCGAGGACGGTTTCGCGTCCGAGCGCCACAAGAAGGTCTCCCCTCGCGTGGGCTGCTCGACGCGGAAGCGGTAGCCGCCCACCTCCGGGAAGTGGAAGCCCACCGCCAGCACCGTGCTCAGCGGCAGCTTGCCCCGCAGGTCAATCAACGCGCCGTCAGGCCGCCTCGACAGTCGCTGTCGCGCGGCCAGCAGCGAAGGCAGCAGCGCGTCCCGCCACACCGCCTCCGACGGCACCGTCCGCGTGTCGCGGTCGTAGTGCGGCGTCCAGTCCAACTCCTCGGTGGGTGGCTGCTCCCACACGCGCCGCGCCCACCCATGAATCCAGAGGCTCACGGTGGGCGCGTCCTCGCGTGAGGCCAGCAGCCCCCACGCGCGCAGGGCCTCCCGCAGCGACTCCGGGGTGACGTACTTCCTGCCGCCACCGACCTCAATCCACTCCCGGAGCCCGTCCATCGCGATGGCTCGCGGCTGCCGTCCCATGCGCAGGCCCAGCCGCCCCATCCGGTCGTCCACCTGCTCCTCTACGTCGGCGATGCCGCCCACGCCGAGTCGCAAGCGCAAGTCCTTGCAGAACGCCCGCAGCGTCTCGGCCGGCACCCCGAGCCCTTGCTCCCACGCCGCCCAGTGCGCCTTCAGGGCGCCTCGCTGCGGCTGGACGAAGAACGCGTCGGTGAAGCAGTGGTCCCTGCCATGCAGATAGCGCCCCAGGTCCGACGCCGACGCCCAGTTGCTCAACAGCCAGACTTCGACGGGCCCCAGGGGCCGCAGCACCAGCCAGCTCTCCAGCAGCTTCCGCAGCAGGGAGCGGCCCACACGAGGCGGCGTCACCAACCCCGCCAGGGAATAGGTGTCCCGGTGGTCGACGTGCCACTTCACCTGCATGTACCGGCTGGCCACGCCGACACCGGGCCGGGCGTGCAGCGTCACGTCGTCCGCCGAGCCCGCCGCCGGGTGCTCGACATAGCCGTGCGAGAAGGGACTGCCCGCGTCGAGCAGCCGGAGCAGCTCGTACCAGCTCAGCAGGTGCTGATAGCGGTCGCCCTCCAGCCGAGACGCGCTCTGCTCTCCCATGACGTTCCCTCATAGCGACGCCAGGGACGGCGGTGGATACCTCTCCAGGGGTATGGAAGGCGGCGCTCGAAGTGGAAGACGCCAACACGCGGGGCACCCCATCGCGGGCCCGGTGCTTTTTCTTCCGGCGTGTGGCGGAGGTATCCCCGACGACCGCTGAACGTCCTGCGCGAACCTGACTACCTTTCAGGTAGACATCGCCCATTCCAAGGTGCCAGACGGAGGCGCGTTCAGGCGTCCCGCCGTGTCATCCCTGTCGAGTAGGTTAGAACCCTGGAGGTTGCCCCTGCGTGTTCCCCCCTGGCTCGTTGGTGATGACGGCGGTGGTGCTCCTGTTGGGTTCGGCGGCGCTGGCCCAGACGCCGAACACGAAACGCTGGCGGCGTGTCGAGCGGGCCGTGGCCCTGAGCGCGGGCGCGGGTGAGCCCGTCCAGCGGCTCCGGCTGGCGCCCGGCGCGGTGACGACCGTGCTGCTCGACTCGGACGCCGCGCTGGAAGGTGAGCTGCCCGAGGCCCTGCGCGGCCTGTTCTCCCGGCTGGACGTCACCGGGACGCACCTGCTGCTCCAGCCCGCCGTCGCCATCCCAGCCAAGGGCGTCCCGCCCCTGGTGCTGCGCTTCACGGACGCAGCCGCGCCACAGCGGCTCGTCCTGGAGCTGACCACCGAAGGCAACGTGGTGGACTCGGTCGTCGACGTCCGGCGCCACCCCGCCACCGTGGCCCAACTGGAAGCCGAGCTGGTGGCGTTGCGTGAGCGCAACGCACTGCTGGAGGCCCGGCTGGCCACGGCGCGTCGGCCGCTGCCACAACCGGGGCTCGCGAGCGCCATCCTCTCCGGCGCCATTGGCCACGAGAGGGTTCTCTTCAAGTGGATGGATGACCCAGTCGGCGAAGCGGGGCTCAAGGTCCTCAAGCTTCGCAGCTATCGCTCCGGCGCGTGGGTGGCGCTCGCGGTGAAGTTGGAGAACCCACCGGGCGAGGCGCCCTGGCAGCCGGGCATCGCGCGGCTGACAGCGCTGGACACGAAGGGGCGCCCAACAGGCGACACGATGGAGCTGCCCCTGCTGTTGAAGGAGCCGCGTCTGCGACCCGGACAGAGCGCAATCGCTGTCGTGCAGTGGCCCGCCCCCACGCGCCCGCCACCCGCCTACGCGCTGGAGCTTTGGGACACGGGCCGGCGCCGCGGCGCGCGCTGGGCGCACCTGAAACCGTAGACGTGCTCGGCAGCCTTGAAGGAATCCGTCATGCGACTGGAGTCGAACGCAGCTACCCCAGGCCCCCTCGTGCTGTCTCCACAGGCCCTGCCTTCCGGCACCCGCGTGGAGGGCTGGCGGGTGGAGCGCCGCATCGGAGGCGGTGGCAACGGCACGGTGTATGAAGTGCGCTCGCGCCCCGAAGGCCGCAGCTACGCGCTCAAGCTGGCCCACGCCCCCGGCGACCCCCGCTTCCAGCGCGAGGCACGGACGCTTCACCTGCTTCGTCACCCGGGCGTGGTGCGGCTGCAAGCGACGGGAACCTGGCGCGCAGGGGCCTCCGCCTATCCCTACCTCGTGATGGAGCATGTGCGAGGCAACACGCTGTATGACTGGTCTCGGGCGCGCAATCCGACGGCGCGGCACGTCGCCGGACTGCTGGTGCAGGCCGCGTGGGCCTTGGACGCCGCGCATCGCAAGCAGGTGCTTCACCGCGACTTCAAGGGGGAGAACCTCCGCGTCGAGGAGCACGGGAGGCTGGTGGTGCTGGACTGGGGCGCGGGCTGGCATCCCCGTGCCGCCCCGATCACCTCCGCCGCGCGGCTGCCGCCAGGGACCGGGCCCTATCGCAGCCCCCAGGCCATCCTCTGGAGCATGAAGGCTCCGCGGCAGACCGCCCCCGCCACGAACTACCCCTACACAGTGGCGGACGAGCTGTATGCGGTGGGCGTCACCTTTCACCGGCTGGTGGTGGAGCAGTACCCACCGCTCGTCCTGGACACGGCGCACGCCCCAGTGACCTCCGCCACCTTGCGTGCCCTCAACCCGCGAGTCCCCGAGCCGCTCGCCCACTGGATTGAGGGACTGCTCGCGTTCGCCCCCGAGGCCCGTCCGCACAGCGCGGGAGCGTTCGCCCGGGAAGTCCAACAGGCCCAGGCGCACGCGGGACCGGACTGGGACGTCCCGCTGTTCGGCTGGTACGAGGGGCCCTCCACGGCGACCCGCACGACACGCGACGAGGACACCTGGGGCCCCGTGGCACCAGGTGAAGAAGCGGCCCTCCTCCATGCGAGCGCCCTGCGCGCGGCACGGGTCCAGCACCATCGCATGGGCCGCTGGCTGCGACGCCGGGTGTTCTCCGAGGTCCAGACGCAACCTCGCATGGAGACAGCAAGCCCGCCGGGGGCGCGGCCCAAGAGCCGGTGGATGCGAGTCGCTGGAGGTCTGATGTTGGTTGCGTGCATGGCCTGGGGACTGATGCGCCTGGGCCCGCCGCATGGCGCGCCCGCTCCGTCCCTTCCTGTTCAGCAACTGGCGCGGACCCAAGGACCAGCCGACACTGGCGCACCCGCCACGGCCCTTCCGTTTTCCACCGCCGCGCCGCCATGGCCGGGAGCTGCCATGTCCACGACCGAGCCACACGCGCGCTGTGTCCCCCGACTCCACCGCTACCTTCTGGCTGCATTCACCGCGGCCAGCCTCAATGCCTGCTCAAGCACGCAGGTCCGGCCCGAGCCCGCGCGCTGCCCCTCCGAAGCCCTGGAGTCCATGCGTCAGCTCGGGCTCGACCTGAGGTCCCGCGGGCACATCCAACTCGACCTTCAGCAGCCGGACGACTCGTACCAGACGAACTACAGCATCGTCGTCAGCGACGGCCCCATCACCAGCCGGCTCGACGAGCCCATGGACCGCCTCCCAGCCAACACGCTCCTCTACGGGCGCATCTGGACGGGCGGCGAGAAAATCCAGGGCCGCTACACGCGCGTGAGGACCCCGGACGGCAGCGAGTACCCGGTGTGCCTCATCCTGGGCAACGAGACGGGCATGTCCAAGTACCCCGGCTCACGGCCCGGCCACACCCGCGCGCATCCGTGGTCCAACGCCCAGGTGGTGGACCACTTCCCCTGACGCCGCCGCCGGCTCACGGCGGTGCAATCGTCGAGGGCTTCTCCAGGACGCGCGCCTCGTCGCGCAGGCGCAGCTCGTTGCCCGCGGCGGAGAGGACCGCGGCGACGGGCACGGAGAGGAAGGCCCCGGCCACGCCGAAGAGCACGCCCCCGGCGGTGATGGACAGCAGGATGACCACCGGGTGCAGCGGCACCGCGCGCCCCATCACCACGGGCTCCAGGACGTTGCCCTCCAGTTGCTGCACGCCCAGCACCACGGCCAGGACCAGGAGCGCGTCGAGCGGCCCGTTGGTGATGAGAGCCACCAGCACCGCGACCCCGCCCGCCAGGGTGGCGCCGATGACGGGGAAGAACCCGCCCACGAAGGTGAGCGCCGCCAGCGGGAGCACCAGCGGCACGCCGATGATGGCCAGGCCCGCGCCGATGCCCACCGCGTCCACCAGCGCGATGATGACGACGCCGCGCAGGTAGCCGCTGAGCGTCTTCCAGGCGCGCAGGCCCACCGCGCGCACCGTGTCCCTGCGCTCCGGAGACGCCCGCGCCAGCACCCAGCCCCCGAGCCGCTCGGTGTCCTTCACGAAGAAGAACAGCAACGCCAGCGTCAGCAGCGCGCCCGCCACGGCCTGCGCCGCGAAGTTGGCGCCCGCGAGGACGCCGGTGGTGATGCGCCCGACGTTCGACTTCAAGAAGTCGAGCCCCTGCTCGAACAGGCCGTCAAGCTGCTCCCGAGACACGGGGAGCTTTTGCGTCATCCAGTCGAGGAGGCCGTCCAACCCCGCCTGCACGTTCGAACCCGCCGCGCTGACCTGCTGGACGATGCGGGGCACGAGCAGGAACATCCCCGCCGCCCCCACCAGGAGCAGCGCCAGCAGCGCCAGCACCGTCGCGAGCGCCCGGGGCACCCGGTGGGCGGACAGCCACCGGACGGGGGGATACAGCAAGGTCGACAGCAGCAGCGCCACCACGGTCGGCAGGACGATGAGGTAGAGCCGCGCCAGCAGCAGCACGAGCGCCACCACCGCCGCGGCGATGACGAGCAGCTTGCCGCTGAACAGCGCACCGCGCGTGAGCCAGGAGGGAGCTGAGGAGTCCAGGGTGGCCATGCGTCGTGCGCACCCTATGCACGAAGCGGCGCATGGCACCGGGAGGCCACCTCCCGGTGTGGCTTCATGAACGGACGCGGCGGCGGCGCGGCGGGAATCCAACGGATGGCCAGGGCGAGCCGCTACTCAACGGCGAGCCCGGCGGCGGCTCAGGGCACGTCCACCGGGACGGTCTGCATGAAGGGCACCTGGAGGTCCGTGGGGCGCATCAGCTCGGGGCGGCCACCCGGGGTGCCACCGTTCTTGTAGGTGTTGAGCTGACCGACGATGTTCCACTGCCCCGGCTGGCCGCCGGCCCCCTGGGAGTACTGGATGAAGGGCGTGGCGCCCGTCGGGTCGCCGTACTTGCCGGTGGGGTGCGAATAGTCGCCAGGCGTGAGGCTCCCCGCCGGCCTGAGGTTCGGGTGCTGCGAGAGGAAGCCGTCCAGCTCCGCCTTGCCGTTCTTCGAGTAGTCCGCGTGGTGGAGGAAGGACAGGTTGTTGTTCTTCGTGTCGTGCAGGGCGTGGACGGCGCAGCCGTTGAGCGCGCCCGTCACCACCGTGTTCGGCTCGCCCGGACGCGGGTGCAGCGGCACGCCCTGGATGCCCGCGAACTTGCCCTCGCCCGTGGAGAGGTAGTGCATGTAGTGCGCGGGGATGCCCTGGCCACCGGCGGGCGACACGGACAGGTTCGTGTTCCCCTGGTGCTGGTGGGCGTTGAGCGTCACCTTCGAGTCATTGGCGTTGACGAAGGGCTTCTGCGCGGTGGGCAGGGCCACGCCCTGGGGCGCGCCGCCCGGGAACATGTTGTAGGCGTTCAGCACGTTCTGCCCCGAGTAGCCCAGCGGGTTCGCGCCGAACGACGAGGTGACGTCCTTGCCCGGCTGCTGCGTGGGCGGGGTGTTCACCTTGCTGGTGGAGGGCGTGCTGCCCGGCGCGTCGAACCCGTCCTGGATGGGGCTCGGCTTGGGCGTGGGCTTCGACTCCACGGGCGGAGGGGCGCTCGGCTTGTTCGTCCCGCTGCCAGAGGCCGCGGGGCTCTTGGGGACGGAGGGGCTCTTGAACAAGCCGCCGAGCTTGATGCCTTTCATGGGAGGGACTCCTGAAGTCGATGGGGTTGAGGAGTTAACGGGGAAGCTTGCTGAATCCAACAGCAACTCCCGGGCCAGCCGAAGCGACAGGGGCCGCACCCGGGAGGCCCTGTCAATCCCAGCGGTTGCGGGCCGCGGGTGGCGCCACGGCCCCGCCGCGTGCGCGCGAGCTGGTGACAGGCGTTCGTGCCCTGGTGACTCCCGTCACCACCCCCACGGCCTCGCCGCGCGGGCCGCCCCTCAGCCGCGCTTCCCACGTTTCGCGCGAGGCGCTGGCGGCTTCGCGCGGCTCCGGCCCCGCGGCGCCTTGGCCGGCGCGTCCGCATCCCCTGGCTCCTGGAGCGCGATGCGCCGCGCCCGCTCCGCCGCCGCGCGGACCGGGGGCGCGAGCACCTCCCCAGGCGCGGCCTCCGCGCTCCAGGACGCCGGCGCCCCCAACTGCCGCAGCACCGCGCCGTCGGCGGCAGGGGCGTCGAAGGTGAAGCTCAGCGCCGGCAGCGGCTCGCGCGGGGCGTCGTAGCTGGTCCGCGTCAGCTTGCCCGGCTTCACGCTTGGAATCACGGGCACGTCCGCCGCCGCCCGCCGCCGCTTCGCCGCGCCGCGCTGCGCGAGCTGTTCTCCCTGTCCGAGGGCGCCATCG
>NZ_JABXEP010000101.1:0-30031 GCF_013372605.1 Myxococcus sp. AM009 | reverse complement strand
CGTCCCAGGTGTCGCGCGGCGCCCGGGCGCATCCCGCGTCCGCCGTTGGCCAGCGCCGCGAGCGCTCGCGCGGCAACCGCCGCGCCCACCCGGCCTCCGCCATTGGCCGCGAGCGCACGCCCCGGGGTGACGACGCGCCCCGGCGGCGCGTCACGCGCGTGCGCCGGCTGCCACCGGGCGTCATCGTCACGGGGGCCCTCATCGGCGCCACCCGCCCGGGCTTCGCCTCCGCGCGGCCCGCCCAGCGGGTGATGCGCGAGCCGGAGGACACGGTGCCGCTGCTGGTGCGCATGGGCGTGCAGGGGGACTTGCTGGGCGACGCCGGGGCCATGGGGCTCTTCATGGCCATGGACGGCCGCCGCCTCGGCCTGGACACGCGCATCACCGGCATGACGCTGCCCGCGACGGATGGCTCGGAGGCCACCGACCGCATCACCTTGCTGAGCGCGCATGCCTCCGCGGCGCTGTGGGCGGGCGCGCGGGGCCGGCTGCGGCTGGAGGGCGGCTTCGCCAGCGCGCATGCGCCGAGCATCCTCTTCGTGGGCCCCAGCTTCGCCGCGTCCGCGGAGGCCTGCATCGGCGCCTCGCCAGTGGACATCGAGGCGCGCATCCAGGCGGTGCCGTTCCCGCACCGTCAGGTGGATGCCCAGGCCGGCCTGGCCCTGCACGCGGGCGCGCTCAACCTGCGCGGTGGCTGGCGCGCGCTCTACCTCAACGATGCCGGGCACACGAACGGGGAGGAGCAAGTCGAGCGGCTCACCGGCCCGTACCTGGGGCTGGGCCTCACGTTCTGACGCGTCCAGTGGTACTGGCCGGAGCCCCTGTCTCACGGGCCCCAGCCAGCCCTCCGTCACGCGTTACTCGTCGGACGCGGCGGCCATGGGCGCAGAACCGCCGCCCAGCTCACCTCCCAGCTCCGCCACGTTGGACGTCGCCGGGCCGGTGCCGCGCTTGCTGGTGCCGCGCCGCTTGGGCGGAGGCGCCAGCCGCGGCTGCGTGCCGAACAGGCGCTCGTACGTCTCCGGCGTGTTGATGTTCACCACCACGCCCGGGTCCTTCACCGGCACGCGGCGCACCTTCATCGCCGCCAGCGCGGGCTCCAGTTGCGGGCCGTCCGCGGCGCGCAGCCGCTCCGCCCCGCTCCGGGAGAGCACCAGCGGCCAGCCGGGCGCGCCCTCGAACTCCGGCCGCAGCAGCTCATCCGCGTCTTGCGCCATCTTCAGGAGCGACTTGAGCGTGGACGCGCGCAGCGCCGGCATGTCCACCGGATGCAGCAACACCACGTCCGCGCCCGCCTCCAGCGCGGCCTCCAGCCCCGCCTTTATCGACAGGAGGGGCCCCTCCTGCCACCGCTCCGCTTCCACCAGCTCCATTCCCGGATGCTGCTCGCGCACCGCCTCGGAGTCCTTCCCCACCACGCCGAGCACCATGGAACCCGCCTTGCCAAAGGTGGATGCCAGGGACTGGAGGAAGCTCTTGCCTCCCTCATGCTCGATAAGCGCCTTGGGGTGGCCCATCCGCCGGGCCTCACCCGCAGCGAGGATGATCGCCACTGCCTTCATGCCAGCCTCCTCCGCCCCCATGAATGAACGTCGCAGGCCCGGGGGCCTCCGCTCAAAGGCTGCGGCGTCCGCGTGGGATTGCAGCCCACCCCTGGGTCCCAGCCGTCAGCCAGACGCCAGTCACTCCGGACGGGTGTTCGCTGGATGAGCATCCGGCCAGGCGCTCCGTCCGCCATCCGTCACCCGAAACGCCGGGCCCCGTCGTGGGGCTCCCCGAGCGGCGCCGTGGGCCCCAGCGGCACCACGCGCGTGGCTCAATCAACTGTCCCATGGCGGACGCCTCCCCGCGCTCAACGTGTCCATCCTCGCAGCCAGGTGCACCCTCTCCGGCGCGGGTTTCCGCTCCCAGGCCGGGTCCGCCGGACGCGGCGTGCGCAGGGGCGGGCTCTCTTCTGACGCCGCTGAAACCTTGCACCGCCAGACACCTGCGCACACCGGGGCGCCTTGAGGCGCACCCTGGGCGTCTGGCTACGGTGGCCCCCGTTCAGCCACTCGGGAGGTCTCGACATGACGGAGTCCACGCAGCACGGCCAGGCACCGCACGGACGGCCCTGGGTGCCCTGGCTGGTGACGGCGCTGGTGGTGCTGATGTCGGGCGGGATGATGTACCTGGCGCACCGCGGGACGAGCCGGGCCGAGGCGCTGGCGGAGCAGTCCCGCCAGGCCGCCATGGACGCCGCCACGCGGGCGCGGGACGCGGAGACCGCGCGGCTGCAACTGGAGCAGAAGCTGGCGACGCTGGAAGCCGAGCGCACCCAGCTCGCCACGGAGAAGGAGCAGCTCAGCTCGGAGAAGGAGCAGCTCAGCCAGACGGTGCAGGAGCAGGAGGCGGAGCTGGCGAAGCTGAAGGCCACCTACGACGACCTGCAGGACAAGATGAAGGCGGAGATCGCCGACGGCGCCATCCGCCTGTCCCAGGTCGAGGGCCGCATCCAGGTGGACCTGGTGGACAAGGTGCTGTTCGACTCCGGCGACGCGAGCATCAGCGCGCGCGGCCAGGAGGTGCTGACGCGGCTGGGCAGCGTGCTGGCCAAGGTGGAGGACAAGTCCATCCAGGTGTCGGGCCACACGGATGACTCGCCCCCGTCGCAGAAGCTGCAGAGCACCTTCCCTTCCAACTGGGAGCTGTCGGTGGCGCGCGCGGTGAACGTGGTGCGCTTCCTCCAGGACACCGGCGGCGTGCCCGCGCGGCGGCTGGTGGCGGCGGGCTATGGGCAGATGCGGCCGGTGTCCACCAACGCGACCCCGCTGGGCCGCGCGCGCAACCGGCGCATCGAGGTGCTCCTCATGCCGGACCTGCCCGCCAAGCGCACGCCGGCCGCGGCCGTCCAGCGCGCGCTCGCGGGTGGCACCGCGACCAAGGCCCAGGCGAAGCCCGCGCGCGGGGCGAAGTAGCCCCGCGCCGGCGGGTGGCGCCTTGTTCGCTACTGCTTCTTCACCGACTCCAGCAGCTTGCGGAAGGACTTCTCCGAAGCGGCCACCGTCTTCTCCGGGCCCGTCAGCTTGAAGAAGACGGCGCCCTGGGCGCCCTCGACGATGGCGCCCAGCAGCCGGAAGCCGGGCTTGGGCGTGGAGGGGCCCATCATCGGCCCGCCGCCCGTGTACGTGCCCTTCACGTCCACCGTCGTCAGCGGCAGGCCGTTGAGCTTCTCCGCCTTCGTCTTCGCCTCCTTCGTGATGGGCTTGCCGTCCGCCGTCTGGAACTGGCCCACCCAGCGCTTCACGTTGGCGTCCACCGCGCCGCCCTGCCCCGGGCCAAAGTAGAAGACGGCCAGCTCCGCGCCCTCCGTGTCCCCCTTGGCCGCGGGGAGCTTGTACGTCGCCGCGCGCATCGGCCGGGGCCCCTGCACCGCCCAGTCCGCGGGCGCCGTCCACGTCAAGCCCCCCGCGTCCTCCGCATGCGCCACCACGGCAACCGCCACCACCAGCACACCCAATAGTCGGTTCATGCGCGGCAGCGTAACCGCCCGGGGCCCACTGCGCAGCGTGTCAACGACCGCCCGTCTCACCACCCCGCACGCGCCATCACAAGTGACACAACGCGTCAAGTCCCTTGTCTTCCTGCCAACCCAGGGACGTGGTACGCCACGAACGTTTCCAGTCCAGTCATCCAACCCAGGACTTGGAGGGGGTTGTACCCATGAGAAAGGTGTTGTTCCTCGGGGCTATTGCCCTGGGCGCCTCGGCCTGTACTCCCGACATCGCCCAGGACCCGCCGCGGAGCGCCGAAGACTCCGTCGTCGCGGAGTTCGATCCGACCGGGTCCCCGCCCGTCGTCCCGTCGCCCAACGACCTGGCCATCGTCAACGGCCTGGTCAACGCGCCCATCAACCCGCAGGCGCCCGCCGCGGAGCAGGAGTTCACGCGCGACTACGTGAACACGCTCAACGGCTTCCCCACCACCGTCACCGCGACCACCCGGATCCAAGGCCTGGAGGCGGGGACGGTCAACACGAACACGGTGAAGATCATCGACGTGTACGCGGGCACGCCGCTGGCGAAGCCGGCGACGCCCAGCTACATCGGGTACAACGAGGAGACCAACCTCGTCACCATCATCCCCCCGCTGCCCGGGGGTTGGCCCAAGGGTGGCCGCTACGCGGTGGCCATCATCGGCGGTGAGAACGGCGTGAAGACGACGGCCGGCAAGCCGGTCATCCCGTCCGCCACGTGGGCCTTCGCCAGCTCCACCGAGTCGCTGGTCACCTGCGACGACCTGCAGGCCCCCGACTGTCAGACGGCCACCGAGCTCATCCCCTCCACGGTGACGGAGCCCGCCGCCCGCCTGGCGGACCAGACGGCCAGCGCCCTGCGGCTGGAGCAGCTGCGCCGCGGCTACGCGCCCATCCTGAACCTGGTGTCCGAGCAGTTCAGCGTGAAGCGCGAGGACATCGTCCTCCTGTGGACCTTCAGCATCATGGACCACCCGGAGGCCACCTTCGACCCGAACGCCAGCGTCATCCCCTTCCCCAATGACCTGCTGCGCGTGCCGGCCACGGAGACGACCCTGGCTCACCTGAACCTGCCCCTGCCCCCCGAGGCGGGCCCCGCGCAGAGCCTCATCGCGGGCCTCAACACGCTGGACGGCTGGTCCACCACCGCACCCATCGTGTCGGAGAACGGCGCGACCCGCGGCCCCATTGACCCGGGCTCCCTGCTGGACGCCAACACGGTGCGGCTGAAGATTGGCTTCGCGCCGGACGCCGAGGGCACCGAGGATGACGCGAAGACCACGCTGCGCTTCGTCAAGCTGACCCGCCCCACCGAGGGCACCCACCCGCAGGTGAAGGTGTGCTTCAACTGCGAGCCCGTCGTGGAGGGCCTGACGCCGGCGCCGAACTCGCCGCAGCAGCTCCAGATTGTCCCGGAGGTGCCGCTGGACGAGGCCACCCAGTACGGCGTGGTGATGCTGCGTGGCATGAAGGACACGCTGGGCCGCACCGTGGCGCCCACCGCCGCGCAGGCGCTGATGCGCATGGCCAGCCCGCTGGTGGACGCCAACGGCAAGAGCCAGGTGGCCGCCGTGCCGGACGACCTCGCCGTGCGGTTGGAGCCGGCGCGTCTGGGCATGAAGCCGCTGTTCGACGGCCTGGAGGCCGCGGGCATTCCGCGCAAGGACATCAACCTGGCCTGGGCCTTCACCACCCAGAGCACCCGCTCCATCCTCGAGGTGCTGAACGGCGCCCCCACGCAGGTGCCAGCCGACCCCGTCTACCTGGTGGACCAGACGGCCACCATCAAGGGCACGATGGAGGCCCTGACGCTGGACAACGACGCGGTGGGCCGCGTCTTCATCGGCGCGTACCACTCGCCCTTCCTCCTGGATGACGCGCAGGGCACGCTCAACCGCGCCACGCCCCGCATCGACCGCGTGCCGTTCATGCTCTTCACGCCCGCCGGCACGGCGCCCGCGGACGGCTACCCGGTGGTCGTCTTCGGACACGGCCTGACGGGCAACCGCACCAACATCATGACGGTGGCCAACAACTTCAACGCGGCGGGCTACGCCGTGGCGGCCATCGACACCGTGTTCCACGGTGAGCGCGCCAGCTGCGCCGGCATCAGCCAGGCGTCCCCGGTCGTCATCGACGAGAACCGCGACGGCACGCCCGAGTACGTCTTCACCACGCCGGACGAGGCCTGCGATGACGGCGACACCTGCGACGTGACGGCGGGCAGCCCCACCTTCGGCCGCTGCGTGTCCAGCAACCAGCCCGTGTGCAACGTGGCGCCGGACGCCTCGCCGCACGGTGACCTGTTCTGCTCCAGCCAGGGCCTGGGCCGCTGCGTGGCCGCGCCTGGCAGCCCCACCGGCACCTGCGAGGGCGGCGACTTCGCCCGTCCTGGCCCCACCCAGCCGCCGTACGTCTCCGGCGCGGGCTTCCTGAACCTGGTCAACCTGTTCGCCACCCGCGACAACTTCCGCCACCACGTGGTGGACTTCGCCCAGTTCGTGCGCGCGCTGGACACCGACAGCCTCAACGGCCGCCTGGCCGGCGCGGGCGCCGGGACGCTGAACACCAGCCAGTTCAACTACGTGGGCCAGAGCCTGGGCGGCATCCAGGGCGTCCTGTCCGCCTCCGTGTCCCCCGTCGTGGGCCGCACGGCGCTCAACGCGGTGGGCGGTGACCTGGTGGACATCCTCCTGACGGCCACCGACCCGACGTTCGTGCAGTACCGCACGGGCTTCTTCAACTCCCTGGCCAGCATCGGCCGCACCCCGGGCACGCCTGAGTTCTACGAGTTCATCACCCTGGCGCGCACCATCCTGGACCCGGCCTCGCCCCGCAACTACGGCAAGTACCTGGAGAACGCGCCGTCCGCGCCCGCCAACCGCGAGGCGTTCATCCAGTACATCCAGGGGGACCTGGTCATGCCCAACGCGGTGACGGAGGGCCTCATCAACGCGGCCAACCACCCGCTGGTCAACGCCTCCACGCCTCGCACGGTGCAGTCGTACCTGGCGGACGTGCAGGGCCTGCCGGCGAACGTGCGTCACGCGTTCTTCGGCATCGTGGACCCCTCGCAGGACCCCGGCTCGGCGACCAGCCAGTTCCTCCGGTCCGTGCGCAATACCGCCCAGAACCAGGTCATCGAGTTCCTGAACACGGGCACCGCGCCCACGCCGTAACGGCCTCAAGAGAGAGAACGAACCCCCATGAAGAAGACACTCTCCCTCATCACGTTGCTCGCCGCCGGGACGACCCAGGCCGCGGGCTTCCAGGTCAACACCCAGAGCGCCCGCTCCTCGGGCATGGCCAACGCGGCGGCGGCGTGGCTGGACGACTCGTCCGCCATCTACTCCAACTCGGCCAACATCCTGGGCGTGGAGAAGCTGGACATCACCGCGGGCGTCACGGGCATCCTCCCCAGCCTGCAGTTCACCCCCACGGGTGGCCCGGTGCAGGGGCAGAAGACGACGCTGTCCCCGCCGCCGCACGTGTTCGCCGTGTACAAAATCACGGACTCGCTGGCGGCCGGCGTGGGCTTCTACACGCCGTTCGGCGCGAGCAGCCGGTGGGAAGACGGCTTCGTGGGCCGCTTCCGCTCCCAGGAGTCCGGGCTGTCCATCTACAACATCAACCCCACGGTGGCGTACCAGCTGCACGACCGCTTCCGCGTGGGCGCGGGCCTCAACATCACCCGCGGCACGCTGGAGCTGAAGCGCGCGCTGGGCTTCGTCACCAGCGAGGGCCAGGTGCACCTGGGCGGCGCAGGCTGGGGGCTCGGCTTCAACGCCGGCGTCCAGGCCGTGGTGGTGCCCAAGCTGGTGACGTTGGGCGTGCAGTACCGCAGCGCCATCGGCATGACGTTCAAGGGCGACGCGGACTTCCAGAACGTGCCGCCGGCCTTCCAGGGCCGCCTGCCGGACACCCGCGTGGAGGGTGACGTCAAGCTGCCGCAGTCGGTGGTGGCGGGCATCGCCGTCACGCCGCTGGACCGCCTGACGATTGCGTTCGACGCCAACTGGGTGGGCTGGTCCAGCTTCCCGGAGCTCGCCATCGAGTTCCCGGACAACCCGGCCATCAACAACCCGCTGCCGAAGAACTGGCGCTCGACGTGGAACTTCCACCTGGGCGGCGAGTACGGCATCACCGACGCGCTGCAGGTGCGCGCCGGCGTGCTGCTGGACCCGGCGCCCAGCCCGGATGACACGCTGACGCCGGACCTGCCGGACGCGGACCGCTTCGGCGTGTCGGCGGGCGTGGGCTACAGCTTCGGCGCGGTGCGCGTCGACGCGGCCTACCAGTTCGTCAACCTGTCCGACAAGAACAGCACCGCGCCGGGCATGACGGGTGTCTACAACGGCACGGCCCAGGTGTTCGGGCTGACGCTCGGCTACACCATGTAGTCTTCCGGCACCGTCCGGACCTCACCGCGCCCGGGTCTCCTCACGGAGGCCCGGGCGTCGTGTTTCCAGCGCCCGCCGTTCGCGTCAGACGCGCAGGTCTCCGTCGTGCAGCACGCGCCCGGAGGCCAGCGCCTGCGCCGTTCGCTGGAGCCGCTCCGTGCCCATGCGCATCAACTGCCCCTTGAGGCCCGGCTGGCTGAGCAGGTGCTTCTGGAAGGCGTCACGCTCCAGCCGCAGCACCACGCCCGCCACGTCCGCGCGCACGGTGACGGACACCGGCTTGTCCAGCAGCAGGGAGATTTCACCGAAGACGTCGCCCTCGCGCAGCGCGGACAGCGCCACGCGCCGCCCATGGGGCTGCTCCAGCCACGGCGTGCAGCGCCCGCGAAGCAGCACGTAGAAAGCGTCTCCCGCCTGGCCCTGCGTCATCAGCACCTCATCCACGGCGACGGAGCGCAGCTCGAAGTCGCGCGACACCGCGGCCTTCTGCGCGGGCGTCAGCTGGTTGAAGAGCGGGTTGCTGCGCAGCAGGTTCTCCACCATCCGCCGCCGGTAGAAGGCCTCCACCACCGCCGTCACGTCCGGATGCCGCGCCGCCACCGCCTCCAGGTGCTGCCGCGTGAGCTCCAGCAGCACCGCGCGCTCGGTGGCCACCACGGTGGCGAGCCGGGGCCCCTCGGAGATGAGCGCCAGCTCCCCGAAGAAGTCCCCCGGCGTCACGGTGCCCACGCTCCGCCGCTGGCCGTCCTCCAGCGCGCGCACCACGTCCGCGCGGCCCTCCACCAGGGCGAACATGGAGGCGCCCGGCGTCCCCTCCTCCACCACCGTCTGGCCCGGAAAGAAGGCGCGCACCTGGAGCGCCTCGAGCAGCGCGACGAAGGCCTCCCGGCTCACCTGCGAGAGGATGGGCAGCCCATTGGCGCCCTCCTCCGTGACCTGCACCCGGGTGGCCTCCACGGACACCGTGGCGCCCGGCGGCAGGGCGAAGCGCTCCGCCAGCACGCGCGCGGTGCGCACCCACGCGGCGTGGGTCGCGCCCAGCCGGGGCAGGGCCACGCACGCGGCCACCGCGCGCAGGGGCTGGCCCGCCTTCGTCCAGGCCAGCGCGGCCTCCTGGTACGCGGCGGCGGCGTCCGAGGGACGGCCGAGCCACTCCAGCAACTCCGCCACCTTCTGACGCACCTCCGCGTCGTCCGGCGCGTCCTTCACCACGCCCTGGTACTCCGCCAGGGCCTCCTCCAGCTTGCCCTCACTGGCGAGCTGGACGGCTCGCTCCCTGTCCGCGCCGTGCCCGTGCGCCATGGCCGCCTCCCTTGCTACGCGCTGAGCGCGCGCACGCGCTCCGCGAGCTTTTCCGTGAAGAGGCGGAGGATGCGCAGCGCGGCCGCCTCGTGCGTGTCCAGGTAGTGCTGGAAGTCCACGCGCGTCACCCGCAGGGCCCGCACGGCCGTGCGCGCGCACACCTGCGCGGACGTGTCTCCGTCCAGGATGAGGGAGATTTCGCCGATGAAGGCCCCGGGCCCCAGCGTGTTGAGCAACCGGGCGCCGGGCTCCGGACCGACGAGCACGTCCACCGTCCCCTCCAGCAGCACCAGCAGCCCCGAGCCGGGCGCGCCCTTCTCCAGCACCGTGGCCCCCTGCGCGAATTGCACCGGGCGCGCCAGTTGATAGAGGTCCTTCATGTCCACCAGGGGCAGCTCACCGAAGAGGGGAATGGCCTTGAGGTATTCGTAGCCGTCCGGCGGCGGCGGTTGCTGCGCGCGGGCGGGCTCCACCGACGGGCCGCCATTCAGGTTCAGGTGACGCAGCAGCCGCGTGTGCTCCGCCTGGAGCGCGATGTCCCCCTGGAGCTCCGGCGCCTGGAGCGCATCCGCCAGCAGCACCAGCGCCCGCCACGAATCCCCCTGCGCGTCCAGCAGCGCGCTCATCCGCAGCACCGCCTCACGCCGCGCCACCGCGATGTCCGGGGACACGGCGCGCAGGGACTCCAGCTCCGCGTGTGGGTTGCCCAGCTCGCGGTACACCGCCGCGGCCTCCATGGGGCGGCGCAGCCGGGTGAGGCAGCGGGCCATGCCCTCGCGCGCCCGCAGCGACTGGTACAGCGACAGCGCCCGCTCCAGCGCGCCGCCGCGCTCGAAGGCCGCCGCCGCCCGGGTCGGCTCGCCCGCGCGCAGCCACGCCTCCGCGGCCAGGAGCAGCGCGCCCGCCTGCTCGTGGAGCTGTGCGACGTCGGCCGCGGCGCCCTCCATCTCCAGCACCCGCGCGGCGCCAGCGAAGTCACGCGCCCGTCGCAGCACCGACACCAGCGTGGCGCGAGCGGACGCGGATGCGCGCGAGGACTCCGCCAGCACGGCGTCCCGCCGCGACGCCGCCAGGGCCTCGTAGGTGCGGACGGCCACGTCCACCGTCCCCTGCGCCACCGCCTCCCAGAAGGGCCTCGTGCCCGTGCTGGCGGGCAGCTCGTCACCGTGCGCGGGCTCCATCGTGGAACGTGCCATGCCGTGAACTCCCCCAGGCACCCCTGGGCCCACCCCCTGGGCTCTCCACGTGCCGGATACAACGCCGTGCGTAGCAGACCCCATGCAGGGAGGCGAGCATCCTCGCGAGGCACCTGACCCGGCTCAGTCCACCTTCGTCGGGAACGGGTTGCGCTCGGCGAAGCCGCGCTGGTGCCAGTACGGATAGGTGGGCGTCACCGCGCTGGCCGCGTCGAGCCGGGCCACCTGCTCCGCGGTGAGGTTCCACCCCACCGCGCCCAGGTTCTGCCGGAGCTGCTCCTCGTTGCGCGCGCCAATGACGATGGTGGACACGGAGGGGCGCTGGAGCAGCCAGTTGAGGGCGACCTGCGGCACCGTCTTCCCCGTCTCCGCGGCGACGGCATCGAGCGCGTCCACCACGCGGAAGAGGTACTCCTCGGAGAGGGGCGGCGCCCCCTGGGCGTTGAGCGAGGACTGCATGCGGGAGCCCTCGGGCCGGGGCTGTCCTCGGCGAATCTTCCCCGTCAGCCGCGCCCAGCCCAGCGGGCTCCACACCACGGTGCCCACCTTCTGGTCCAGGGCCAGGGGCATCAGCTCCCACTCGAACTCCCGGCTCACGAGCGAGTAGTACGCCTGGTGCGCCACGTGCCGCGCGAGGCCGTACTTCTCCGAGGTGGCGAGCGACTTCATCAGGTGCCAGCCAGAGAAGTTCGACGCGCCGATGTAGCGAAGCTTCCCGGCGCGCACGAGGTCGTCGAGCGCCCGCAGCGCCTCCTCGACGGGCGTGAGCGCATCGAAGGCGTGCAGCTGGTAGAGGTCGATGTAGTCGGTGCCCAGCCGCTTCAGGCTGGCCTCCACCGCGCGGGTGATGTGGAAGCGCGAGGAGCCCACGTCGTTCGGCCCCTCACCCGAGCGGAAGGTGCCCTTCGTGGAGAGGAGGACCTTCTCCCGGCGGCCGGCGATGGCCTTGCCCAGGATCTCCTCCGCCAGGCCGCGCGAGTAGTTGTCCGCGCTGTCGAACATGTTCAGCCCGGCCTCCAGGCTGATGTCCACCAGGCGCGTGGCCTCCTCGACCCCGCTGCTGCCCCACACCTTGAAGAAGTCCCCCTGACCTCCAAAGGTCCCCGTCCCGAGCGTCAACACCGGAACCTTGAAGCCAGCGCCGCCGAGCTGCCGATATTCCATTCCCATAGAGGGGCCTCCTGGTAACGAGCGTGCTCCAGGCGCTCAACGGGAATGCGAGGCCCGGGCCGCGATTCCCCCCGCTATGCTCCGGCGAGGCGAACGTTAACGTGGGGGCCGGCACGTTCTCCCGGAGTCCATTGGCATGAAGTCGCGCATCACGGTCGCCTGGAGCACCGTCGCCTCCCTCCTGGCCTTGCTGCCTGGTGCGGCGGCGCAGGCCCACGCGGGCCTCCCGGAGACCTCCAACGTCACCCTCCGCCGAGGCCACCCCCAGGACTTCTTCTCCGGAACGACGTTCGGCGCGGTCATCTCCCGCGACAGCGGAAAGACGTGGCGCTGGGTGTGTCCGGATGCCATGGGGTATGGCGGGTGGCGCCCGGAGGCCTACCTGTGGCGGGAGACCGGCGACATCCTCGCCGCCACCGGCAGCGCGCTGCTGCACTCGCCGGACGAGGGCTGCTCCTGGCGCACGCACCCCTTCTTCAAGTCGACCTGGGTGACGGGGCTGGCGGCCCACCCCACCGATGACCGCGTCTTCCACGCCGTCACCGGGCGGCCCGGCATCGCCAACGGCGTGTACCGCTCCGACGACGGCGGGGAGACGTGGACCGCCACGCCGCTGCTGCGCACGGGGCTGGAGCTGAACGCGGTGCGCGTGTCCCCGGTGGACCCCCGCCGCCTCTACGTGTCGGGCGTCTCCAACAACCAGATGGTGGTGCTGCGCAGCGACGACGCGGGCGACACCTGGCAGGAGTTCCCCCATGCGCTTCCAGCGCTGCTGCGGCCCTACGCGCTGACGGTGGTGGCGGTGGACCCCGTCGCCGTGGACGGGGTGTGGGTGCGCGTGTCCGCCCAGGGCTACACGCACCTGCTGCGCAGCGAGGACGGGGGCCGCACGCTGACGCAGGTGACGGTGCTGGATGACACGTTCATCAACATGGACCTGTCCTCCGACGGCGGCACCGCCTGGGTGGGCACCCTCAACTATTTCTTCATGGGCTCGAGCACCGGCCCGCTGGAGAAGCAGCCCCTGCCCACCGGCAACGCGTGCGTGCTGCGCGACGGCGAGACGCTCTACGGCTGCGGCTCCACCTGGCTGCATGACTGGGCCCTGGCGCGCAGCACGGACCAGGGCCGCACCTGGGAGCACCTCTTCGCGCTGTACGAAATCCAGGGCACGCAGCTGTGCCCGCGTGGAACCCCCGTGCGGGACCTCTGCCCCGCCCGCTGGCCGCAGCTCGCGGAGCAGCTCGGCGCGCCGCTCTACCCGGATGGTGGCGTGGAGGAGCCACCGCCGCTGGACGCGGGCACGCCGGACGCGGGGACACCGGACGCGGGCACCGCCGACGCGGGGCAACAGCCACCCGAGCCGAAGGCCGGTGGCTGCGCCGCCACCTCGGGCCCCACCCTGCCCCTGCTGTTGCTGCTGTCCTCCCTCCTCCCGAGGCGCCGTGGCCCACGGCGTCCGCACCGATAGGCTCTTGATGACACTCTTGATTCGAACGCGGCTGTGGGCCCCCTGCGCGGCCGCGCTGCTGGTGCTGGGCACCGCCTGCGACGGCGGCGAGGACGCGCCACCCGTCGAAGCGTGCGGCGAGCCGCTCTACAGCGGCGATGCCACCGACGAGGCGTGGCGCACCTTCGTCGACGCGCAAGGCCGGCCCACCGACAGCTCCATGGCGGTGACGCTGGAGTCCCCCCTCCCGGGGCAGACGTATGCGATGGACGCGGCGCCGCCTACGTGGCGTTGGACGTCTCCGTTGGCCTCCCGGCTTCCATCCCACGCGCCGCGGACGCCCCGCTCCATGCTGGCGTGGCTGGGCAACCTGCTGCTGCCGTCCGCCCAGGCGCACCTGCCGCCCGTCACCGGCGACTTCTACTGGGTGCAGGTCACCGTGCCCGGGCGGCGGTGTCCGGTGGAGCTGCTGACGTCGGACATGGCGTGGCAGCTCGACGCGGCGACCTGGGACGCGCTCCGTGCGGCCTCGGGTCAGGACCTCCGCGTCCAGGTGACCAGCGCCTACCTGGTCCAGAACCGGCTGCGGGAAGGTCCGTATCGCCTGGAGTCACCCCGCACCATCCGCATGGAGACTTCACGATGAAGCACCGGACCCCGTGGTGGATGCCGGCGCTGGCGCTGCTGATGGCCGGCTGTGATGAGCGCTCGGCGCGGGTGGTGGGCGTGACGCCACCGGAAGGGCTGGACTACGCGCACGACGAGCCCTGGCGGGAAGGAACGTTCACTCCACCGCCGGGCCCCGGCGGACGCATCCTGGTCACCAACAGCCTGGACGACACGCTCAGCCTGGTGGAGCTGAACACCGTGGGCACGCCGGACTTCCGCGAGCTGGCGCGCGTGCCGGTGGGGCTCAACCCGGTGGAGCTGGAAGGACCGCACCACACCGCCGTGTCGCCGGCGGGGGACTTCTATTACGTCGGCATCTCCAACTACGTGCCAGGGGGCGGCTCGGGGCCGCACGGGGCCCATGGCACGGGCGCGGATGACGGCTACTGCCTGAAGCTGGACGCGCGCGACAACCGGCTCGTGGGCTCGGTGCGTGTGAACCCCAACCCCGGCGACGTCATCATCAGCGCGGATGGGAACACGCTGTACCAGACGCACTTCGACACGCTGAAGATCGCCGAGATGGCGCGCCAGGGCCGCCCCGAATCCGACATGAACGCGAACCTGGCCATCATCGACGCGCGGACGATGACCCGGAAGGACATGGTGGAGGTGTGCCCCGCGCCCCACGCGGTGCGCCTGTCCGCGGATGAGCGCACGGCCTACATCGCCTGCTGGTCGGACGAGGTGGCCATCGTCGACCTCGCGGAGGCGGACACGCCGGTGACGCGGGTGAAGGTGGCGGCGGGCTCGGGCGGCGCGGTGACGCCCCGGCACCAGCCCTACGCGCTGACGCAGTCCCCCACCACGGGCGAGGTCTGGGTCAGCTCCATGGCCAGCCGGCAGGTGCACGTGCTCAACCCCCAGACGCGCGCGATGATGCCCGAGCGCGCCGTGGCGCTGCGCGGGCCGCCGATGTTCGGCGCCTTCACCGCGGATGGGCGCACGCTGTACATGCCCTACCAGTTGGTGGACGCGCTGGCCGTCATCGACCCGGAGACGGGCACCGTGCTGCGCGAGGTGCCGCTGGCGGACGCCGGCTGTCTCAACGTGCATCAAGTCACGCTGACACCCGACGAGCGCATCGGCCTGGTCGTCTGCGAAGGCGACCACGTGGGGCCGGGCACGTTGCACGCGGTGGACCTGGAGGAAGGCACGGTGGTGGGCACGGTGGAGGTGGGCATCTTCCCGGACTCGGTGAGCATCCTGCGGGGGCAGCCATGAAGCGCGCGGCATGGGGTGTGGTGGCGCTGGCCCTGGTGATGACGGGCTGTGACGACGGCGGCGATGGCCGCGTGCCGGCGGCGGAGTACGGCGAGGTGCTGTTCAACGACTCGCGGCTGTCGGAGAGTGGCTTCAACAGCTTCGCGTGCGCGACGTGCCACGCGACGACGCCCACCGCGCCCGCGGGGCGGATGGACTCCGGCTACACGCTGTATGACTCGGCGTTCCGGGAGCGCTGGTGGGGAGGCTTCGAGACGCGCCTGCTGGACGCGGTGAACTTCTGCTACGTGAACTTCATGCGGGGCGTGACGCCGCTGCCGAAGGACTCGCCGCGGAGCCGGGCGCTGTACGAGTACCTGGTGAGCATCAGCCCGAGCCCGTCCGCGCCGGCGCGCCCCTTCACGGTGGTGAAGGACATCGTCGAAGTCACGCGCGGTGACGTGACGCGCGGACAGCAAGTCTATGTGGAGGCCTGCCAGAGCTGCCACGGCGAGTCCCACACCGGCGCGGGCCGGCTGACCGAGCTGGCGTCGATTCTGCCGGAGGTGACGGACGACTACGACGCGCTGTTCCCCGGCGTGCCCAAGTCCCTGGTCGTCATCGAGAAGGTGCGGCACGGCCAGTTCTTCGGTGTCGGGGGCAACATGCCGCTCTACAGCCTGGAGGCCCTGTCCGACGAGGACCTGGGCGCATTGCTCGCGTTCCTGACTTTGTGACGGGACCTGCGTGTTCCGGTGGAGCACACGGGCCACCGGACATAACCTCGCCGCGGACACACACGTGGGAGCGAGCATGGGGTTCTGGGGCAGGCTTTTCGGGAGGAAGACACCAGCGGCCGCCGAGGTTCCTCCCGGCCCCTCCAAGGACTGGGCGGTGGAGCCGCGCGAAGCGCTGATGCGACAGGTGGAGGCCCTGCTGCGCGCCGACCCGGCGGTGGAGAAGGTGGCGCGGCGCACGCAGGACTACGGGCTCGACATCACCCGCGCCGGAAGTGACGGCACCTTCTTCCTGGACAACCTCTTCGCGGACACGCGCGAGCTGCCGCCCGAGCAGCGCGTCCAGCTCATCCAGCGCTACCTGCGCGCGCTGTGGCAGGAGTCGCCGGACTCGCTCCACTGGGAGCAGGCCCGCGAGCTGCTGCTGCCCGTGCTGCGCGCGTCCACCTTCGGCATGTCGCTGGGGAAGCAGGCGGAGGCGGACCGGGAGATGGTGGGACGGCGCACGCTGCCCTTCCTGCGCGAGCTGCTGGTGATGGACCTTCCGGAGTCCGCCATGTTCGTCCAGCGCCGGCACCTGGAGACGTGGGGCGTCACCGAGGAGGAAGCCTTCACGGCGGCCCACGCGAACCTGGTCCGCCTTCCGGACGAAGGCGTGGAGCTCTACGACGAGGAGCACGGCCCACTATGGACGGTGGAGACGCGCGACACCTACGAGACGTCCCGGTTGCTGCGCCCGGGGTTCCTCGCGTCCTTCGCCGGTCGCGTGGAGGGCCGGCCCGTCGCCGTCCTCCCGGAGCGCTCCACGCTGCTCATCGGTGGTGACGCGCGTCCGGAGCTGGTGGCGCGGCTGAGCGAGAGCGCGGAGCGGGAGTACGCGGCCGCGTCCCGGTGCCTGACGCCCGCCCTGTACACGGTGGACGACGCGGGGCGCGTGGTGCCCTACGTACACCCCGGGCAGGACGCGCTGGCGAACCGGGTGCGGCTGGCCCACGTCCGCCTGGCGCTGGCGGAGTACAGCGCGCAGAAGGAGGCGCTCGACGCGCTTCATGCGGAGCAGGAGGTGGACCTGTTCGTCGCCAGCTACAGCGCGACGGCGCGCAAGCGGGACGAGTTCCCCATCTCCTGGTGTGTCTGGTCGCACGACGTGGACGCCTTGCTGCCGGAGGCGGACATGGTCGCCGTGCGTCCCGCTGCGGAAGGCGAGGAGTTCTTCACCGTGCCGTGGCGGGAGGTGCAGCGCATCGCGGGCGGTTGTCTCACGCCGGTGCCGGAGCTGTGGCCGCCGCGATACCGCACCACGCAGACGCCCTCCCCGGAGATGGTGGAGCAGCTTCGCGCCGCGCAAGTCTCCTTCGAGGACTTCCAGGCGCCCTGAGTCGGGAGGACGAAGCGATGCTTGCCTGCGTGGACGTGGACTACCGCCCCGAGCTCACCGTGGCCGGGTGCGTGCTGTTCCGAAACTGGGCGGATGGGCACGAGGCCTCGCACCTGGTGGAGCATGGGCCCGCCGCCGCGCCCTATGAGCCCGGGCAGTTCTACCGCCGCGAGCTGCCGCACCTGCTCCGGGTGCTGGCGCGGGTGGAGGTGCCACTGGAGGCCATCATCGTGGATGGCTATGCGTGGCTCGGCGAGGACCGGCCCGGGCTGGGGGCGCACCTGTACGAGGCGCTCAACCGGGAGGTGCCCGTCATTGGCGTGGCGAAGACGGCCTATGTCACCACGGGGCCCTCGGTGCCCGTGGTGCGGGGGAAGAGCCTGCGGCCGTTGTTCGTCGGAGCGGCGGGCATGGACGCGGCCACGGCGGCGGAGCACATCCGGCGGATGCATGGAGCGTCTCGCACGCCCACGATGCTGAACCGGGTGGACCGGCTCTGCCGCGCGTCCTGAGCGAGCGGCGACGGCGATAAACCCCCGACATTTCCGAACAGCGAGCGGCGCCTCTTCGTCCGGGGGGCGAGCATCCTCCTGGAATCCTCGCGCCGGGAGGCTTACCTTTGACGGTGGATGCCCTCGCACCCGACCTCACAGCTGGGCTTGTTCGACACGGCGGCGCCTGAGCGCGCGGACGTGGAGACGGAGCCGCGCGCGAGCACTGGCGTGCGGAGCCGGACTCCGGCCCGTGAGGAAGCGCTCCCGCTGGCGGCGGACCTGGCGCGGCGGTTGTCTTCGATTCTCGGCGTGCCGGTCCACCTGCGGCTCACGGACAACCGGGCCACGCTGGTGAGCTTTCGTCGGGGAGAAGAAGGCCTGCGTCTGCGCGTGCACCACCTCTTCCTTGGCGCGCCGGATGCGGTGGTGCAGGCCATGGCGGCGTATGCGGGCCGGGCGGATGCACAGGCGGGCGAGGTGCTGGAGTCCTACGCGCACGCGCACAGCGAGCGGGTCCGCCGGGAGCGACGTCCAGGGAAGCCGCTGCGCGCGAGAGGCCGCTGCTTCGACCTGCAGGCCGTCTTCGCCCGGCTCAACGCGAGCTGGTTCGACGGCCGGGTGCAGGTGGACGTGGGGTGGGCGCGCAAGCCGGCCGGCACGAAGCGGCGCAGCATCCACGTCGGCGGCTATGACGCGCGGCTGCGAGAGATTCGAATCCATCCGGCGCTGGACCGGCCGCATGTGCCCGCGTTCGTGGTGGACTACCTCGTCTTCCACGCAATGCTGCACGCGGACCTCGACGACGGGACGAGCACCGAGGGGCGTTGCGCACCGGAGCACACGTCAGCCTTCCGTGAGCGCGAAGCCCTGTTCCCGCTGCGGGACACAGCCCAGCGCTGGCTGGACGACAATCACGCGTCCCTGCTGCGCGGCCGATAGCGCGCGGGCCCTCGCTACTTCTGCACGGAGAGAATGACCCACCTGGCCGTATCCACGGCGTAGACGATGGGAACGTCCGACAGGGGAGGTCCTTCCATGTCGCGGCAGGCGTCAGGCCGGGCGGAGAAGCTGACGAAGACCACGGCATCCGCCGCCGGAACAGCCGTCACGTCGTAGGACTGGCGCTGCGAGGCACAAACCTCCGTGGGAGTCGCGCCCCGACGAGGCTGCGCACCCAGCGGCAGGAAGTCCTCCATGGCGAACGCGACAGCAGCGGCAATCGCCCCCGGCAGGACGTGCTGCCCATCAGTGGGTAGCACCACGGGAAATCGGTAGCGCGCGGCTTCGTCAGGCGGCGCCTTCGCGGGCCGAGGCGCGGGCCGAAACAACGCACAGCCTGGAAGCAGCGCTAAACAGAGCGGAACGAGCAGCCCGAGGCGCATCTTAGTCTCGCACGTCCTCAATCGCGGTGATGCGGTCAACTGCCTTGTCCTCGGGCTTGATGATCCCCACGAGTCTCCATCGTCTATCCACACGCTCATAGACCTCACCTGGTCGCGTCTCGCCAACATGGGGTATCAGCTTTTGGAGGTGACATGACGTATCGAACTGGAGCCTGATGAACCATCGCTGATTGCCACCCTGTCGGTCCTTGGGGGACATGGGCGAAGGCGACCAGGGATGGCTATGGAAATCCGCAAAGGGGACAGTTCGTCCACGCCCATCGACCACGCGGCGAGGCGAAAAACACGACTTTCGCCTGGAGGCTCCCACCAACTGCGTTTCCCCCAAGGGTGAGCCCTTGCTGGCATAGAAAACACCGTCGCCCAAGGAGTAGATGAGGCCACAATATTCCTGGCCATAATCTCGTTCACTTGCGCGAGGAAGTCGCATCACCGCAGGGCATAGCTGGTCGATAACCGCGTCCACGTCACGGGACGGTTCAATGTCCGCCCAAGGGCCACGTACCCATACGTGCCGACTCCCTGTCTCGAACCCGTAGTCGTCAGACGCCTCCGATTGAAGCGAAGCACTCGAACATCCGAGCGAGCACAACAGAAACGCCGCCGCGAGCCTCATAGACAATGAGTCCTCCATGTGAAGCGGATTCAAGCAGCAAAGGCTGACTTGAAGCGACTGACAGCCGCTTATATCCCATCCCCGCGTGACGCAGCCCAGCGCGGACTGGGCGACAAGCTTGCGCCCCCGCGCGCCGGGACAGTAGCGGCCGTGGGCCCCGCCGATGCATGCTCGGGGGGATGCGCTACTTCAGCGTGGAAGAAGCCAACCGGCTGGTGCCGCTATTGACGCGCACCTTTGAACGGGTCCGCCCGTGGGTGGAGCGTGCCCAGCAGCTCGCGGATGAGCTGGGCGCCGCGCCCAACCCCAAGGACTCGAGCCTGGCCTCCCTGCGCGACGAGCGCGACACCCTCCTCGAGCGCATCCGCGGCGAGCTCCTCCAGCTCCAGGAGATGGGGCTGGAAATCAAGAGCGCCGACGGCCTCGTGGACTTCCGCGCCCACCGAGGCGGCGAGCAAGTCTATCTGTGCTGGCGCTTCGGAGACCCCGCCGTCTCCCACTGGCACGCCCTGCTCGACGGCTTCTCGGGGCGGCGCCCCATCGAAAGCCCGGACGACTTCGCCCCCACGTACCTCAGCTAGCGCCACCGCCGAAGCTCGCCTGCAACAGCGACATCTTGTTCCGCGCCGACAGCAGCTGCTGACGCAGTGAGTCCGCCTGTCGGCCCACGTCAAGGAACGCCTGCTCCTCCGCGGCCCGCGCCAGCGAATGGGCCTCGTCCGCCACCAGGGACATCCGCTCCTGGAGCGCCTGGAAGGTCCCCGCCAGCGCGGCGTTCTCCTCCGGCGTCTTCGCCGCCTGCCGCTGCTGCGCGAACTGCTGCATCTGCACGTTCAGCTCGCCCGCGTTCTGTCCCAGGGCGCCATAGCGCACGAGCAAATCCCTGAAGACCTCGGTGCGCCGCTGGAGCTCCTGCGCGCGCAGGTGGATGGCCTCGGCCTGCGCCTGCTGTCTGTCCCGCACCTTCGAGATGGCCCCCACCAGCGCCGTCACCCGGCCTCGGAGCTGCTCATCCAGGTCCGCCAGCCCCTGCAGCATCGCCGAGGCGCGCTCCAGGTGCTTCTCGGCTTGAAGTGGCGCCTGCTCGAGCTGCTCGGCCTGGGCTTCGAAGCGCACCAACTCCGCGTCGAGTGCCCGGGCGGCCGCCACCAGCTCGGAGTCCTGAAGCTTGTCACGCTTGCTCATCGTGAGCGGGACCATGACATTTCCCACGAGCAGGCGCCGCACCCAAGCAAGCACCGAGCGCCCCAAAGGTCTTCGGAGCGACGCGGCAAGACAGCAGACGCCCAGGCCGCCTGCTGGCCCGGCCGCCCGGCAACCCCTGGCCCTGAGACTCGATGCGCCCACGGTGTGCTCGCCAGCGACGTCCGTCATCCCCAACTTCCGGACATCTGTCGTCACGAGGTGCACACATGCCCATGGGTTTCTCACGCTCCGTGCTCGTTACCGGCGCCACTGGCCAGCAGGGCGGTGCCGTCGCACGGAAGCTCTTGCAGCGCGGCCACCGCGTCACCGCCTTCGTCCACCATCCGGATTCCCCCGCCGCCCGGGAGCTCGAGTCGCTCGGCGCCGAGCTGGCCGTCGGGGACTACGACGACCTGGACTCCATCGCCCACGCCGCCCACGACATGGACACCATGTTCGCCGCCGCCACGCCCTTTGGCCCGGGCGGCGTGCAGGCGGAGGTCCGCCACGGAAAGAACCTGGCGGACGCGGCCCGGCTCGCGCGCGTGCAGCACTACGTCTACTCGTCGGTGGCCGGAGCGGACCGCCTGACGGGCATCCCCCACTTCGACAGCAAGCACCGCATCGAGATGCACGTGCGCGGCAGCGGCCTGCCCTACACCCTCCTGGGGCCCACCTTCTTCATGGAGAACTTCACCAGCGGCATGTTCGAGGAAGGGCTGAAGGCGGGCGTGCTCGCCATGGGCCTGTCGCCCACGCGTGGCCTGCAGATGGTGGCCCTGGAGGACCTGGCGGCCTTCTCCGTCCGCGTCATGGAGGAGCCGGAGCGCTTCGAGGAGCAACGCATCGAAGTGGCCTCCGACGAGGTGACGGGCCAGCAGGCCGCCGGGCTGCTGTCCATGGTGAGCGGCCACCGCATCCACTACGAGCAGCTCTCCCTGGACTACATCCGCGAGCGCAGCGAGGACCTGGCCGCCATGTATGAGTGGCTGGACCGCAAGGGCTACCAGGCGGATGTCCTCACGCTGCGGCACCGCTTCCCGGAGGTCCGCTGGCACACCTTCGAGGACTGGGCGCGCGGACAGGACTGGAGCGGCCTGACTTCTCCCGCGTGGCCCCATGCCGCCGCGGAGCCCGTCTCCCCATGAGCCCCCGAGGCCCGGCGCCCGGCGCGGCGGGCCTTCGTTCAGTGAAGCGTCGGCGAGACGTCCCGCCTGGACGCGCGAGGGAAGCCCTCCAACAACGACGCCTCGTCGGTCACCCCCAGCTCGCGCCGCAGCGTCGGGCCGTCCATGGGCAGGCCGAAGAGCGCCGCCATGGGCACCCAGTCCAGGGCCGCTGCCACCAGGGGTCCCAGGCCCAAGAGCGCCACCGCCGCGCCTCGCGACGTCCCTGACGCCAGTCCGCCCACCACCATCCCAGCGCCCGTCACGATGCGGAGCCACCGCCCCGGCCGCGACGCCAAGAAACCAACGACCATATGCACCTCCCCAGGGGCGAAGATGGCCACGTCCTGGCGGGCGGCCACCCGGGCCAGAGCCCCGCACGGGTGGAACGCCGGGCAGGCGGGCAGGCACCCGGTGGCGACGCAACACGGCCCCGCCCGCGCGGCGGCCCTAACCGAGCGCCCGCCCGCAGTCTCACGCGGGCTCCACCGCGCCCCCGGAAGTCCCACCCGCGGCGCACGGACGGCTCAGACGCCGCGGCCCGGGTCCGGTGCGCCCTCCAGGGCCGAGGTGGCCTCCGGTGCGCCGTCGCCACGCCATCCGGCACGCGCCTCCGCCTCGCGGGCCGCGCGCCGCCCCGCGGCCACATCCACCCGGGACAGCACCGCCGCGCCCGACACGAAGAAGAAGAGCAGGGACAGCACCGCCTGCCGGCTGGAGCCCGTCAGCTCCACCGTGGCCGCGAACACCAGCGGGCCCGCCACCGCGGTGACCTTCTCGAAGACGCTGAAGAGGCCGAAGAACTCCGCCGCCCTGTCCCGGGGCACCAGTTGCGCGAAGAGCGAGCGGCTCAAGGCCTGACTGCCGCCCTGCACCATGCCCACCAGCAACGCGAGCGCGAAGAAGTGCGCCGGCGTGCGCATGAAGTAGCCCAGGAACGTCACCCCCATGTACACCGACAGGGCGAACATCAGCGCGCGCTTCACCCCCACCCGCCCCGCGGCCCGGCCGAACAGCACCGCGCACGGCACGCCCACCACCTGCGTCAGCAGCAACGCGCCAATCAACGCGCCCCGGCCAATGCCCAGCTCCGTCCCGTACAGCGTGGACAAGCGGATGATGGTGCCGATGCCGTCGCTGTAGAGCAGGTAGGCCACCAGCAGCAAAAAGGCCTGACGGTGCTGGCGCAGCCCGCTCAGCGTGCTCGCCAGCTGCGTGAAGATGCCGCGCGGGGATAGCGGGGGACGTGGGACGGACACGTCCGGCTTCGGCTCGGGGACGCGCCGGAAGAGGGGCACCGAGAAGACGGCCCACCACACCGCCACGGAGGCGAAGGCCACGCGCGAGGCGGCCCCTGCGTCCGCCAATCCGAACCACTGGGGCTTCATCAGCAGCACCAGCTGCGCGGCCAGCAGCAGGCCGCCGCCCAGGTAGCCCAGCGCGTAGCCCGCGGTGGACACGCGGTCCAGCTCGTCGTCCCGGGCGATGTGCCGCAGGAGCGCGTCCGCGAAGACGATGCTGCCCGTCACGCCCACGTTGCCCAGGCCGAAGAGCAGCAGGCCCCACGCCCAGTCACCCGGGCCCACCGTGGCCAGCGCCAGCGTGGACACCATGCCCAGGCCCGCGAAGATGCCCAGCATGTGCTTGATGCGCCCGGCCCGGTCGCTCAGCGCGCCCAGCACCGGTGACAGCACCGCCACCACGCTCAGCGCCACCGCGGTGGCGGTGGCGAAGCGGCTGGTGGCCACCTCGCGCGGCAGGCCCTGCGCCGCCACGGAGGCGTAGTAGAGCGGGAACACCACCGTGACGACGGTTGTGATGAAGGCCGAGTTCGCCCAGTCGTACATCGCCCACGCGCGCAGCGCGGGCCGCGTCAGGCCCATGCGCGACAGGAGCCCCAGCACCCTGCGCCTCATGCGTCGAAGTCCACCCCGCCCACGGCGTCGTCACCCTGGGCCGACTGGTAGACGTGCCAGGCCGCCGCCAGGTCCTGGAAGGGCAGGCCCACCGCCGCGAAGACGGTGACGTCCTCCGCCGACGTGCGCCCGGGCTTCAGGCCGGCCAGCACCTCGCCCAGCTCCGCGTGGATGGCCTCCTCCCCCAGGCCCGCCGCGCCCGCGGCGCCGGTGGACACCGCCAGGCCCCGGTGGTCGACGATGAAGCGCGACTGGCGCAGCAGCTCCGCGGACAGCTCGGCCTTGCCCGGCTCATCCGCGCCCAGCGCGATGAGGTGCGTGCCCGGCCGCACCAGGCCGGGGTACAGGAAGGGGTGACGGCTCCACGTCGCCGTCACGACGATGTCCGCGTCGGAGACGGCTTCTTCCACTGTCTCCGCCATCCGCACCGGCAGGTTCAACTCCTGGTACATGCGCGTGGCGAAGGCGAGCGAGCGCTCCGGCGCCGTGTCGAACACCCGCACGTGCGTCAGCGAGCGCACCAGCCGCAACGATTTGAGCTGCAGCACCGCCTGCCGGCCCGCGCCGATGAGCGCCACCCGGCTCGCGTCCGGCCGCGCCAGCACATCCGCCGACAGCGCGCCCACCACGCCCGTGCGCACCGCCGTCAGGTGGCCGGCGTCCATCACCGCCATCAGCTCGCCGGTGGCGACGTCGTGCAGGTGCACCACGCCTCGAATCGCCGGCGACTGGCCGGGGAACTTCGCGTGCACCTTCACGGAGTAGGCGGGGATGGCGGGCAGGCTGCCAGGGAACAGCACCAGGGCGGTGCCCTCGGCATGGAGGGAGGCCCGGGCGCGCTGCGGCGCCACGGTGCGCGCCAAGGCGTCGGTGCGGAAGGCCTCGCGCATGTCCTCCAGCAAGAGGGGGGCCTGCAGGTTGCGGGAGACGTCGGAGCGGGTCAGCAGGAGCGTGCGCATCTTGCAGACACCCTAACCGAGCCCGTGCGGGCCCACAGCTCCACAGCGTGCGGCTACGGCGGCAAGCGCCCGAAGTTGGACGTCCAGGCGGACGGTGGGACGAGGCACGCGGGCGCCATCGTCCCCAGAATGGAAGTGAACGGCGGCGTGGGCGGACCCAGGGCCTCGGGAGGCCGGTGATGCTGGAGACAGAGTCCCGCACAGCGGGCGACAAGCAGGCCTCCGGGGCTCGGACGCTCAAGGCCGCGGAGTTCCTGCGCGCCCATCAGGGGGAAGTGCTGGAGGACTGGCAGCAGGCGATGCGAACGCTCCACGGGGGGCACGCGACGCAGCCTCCGTGGTTGCTGGACCACGTGCCCCAGCTGCTCTACGTGCTCGCGAACCTCATCGACCACGACTCGGACGAAACCCTCACCACGCTGCCGGACGAGCACGCGATGTCCCGGCTGGACGCCGGCTTCAACCTGGGGCAGGTGGCGTCCGAGTACGCGCTCCTGCGCAAGTGCATCCTCCACAGGCTGGAAGCCGAAGCGGCCTTCCTGGCGCCGGGCGAGTTGGAGCGGATGGAGGACGCGCTGGACCGGATTGTCACCCGGACGATGACGTCCTTCTCCCAGGGACGGCAGCGCATCCTCCAGGCCCTGGACCGGATGACGCAGGCCGCGCTGGAGAGCCCCTCCATGGCCGGCCTCCCCTCGCGGCTGCTCTCCGTCCTGGTGGAGTCCGCGCTCTCGGTGGACTCGGCGGCGCTACTGCTGGTGGAGGGGGACGCGCTGGTGGTGCGTGCCGCGGTGGGCCTGGGCGCGGACGAGACACTTGGCGCGGCATTGAAGCTGGACGAGGGCTTCGCGGGCGAGGTGGCCCGCCAGCGCCAGCCGCTGGCACTGCGCTCGGCGTCCACGGACCCGCGCATCGCGCTGCCCGCGCTGAAGCAGGAAGGGCTGCGCGCCGTCTACGGCGTGCCGCTGCTGGACGGCGACCAGCTCCTGGGCATCGCGTACATGAGCTCGCGCACCACCTTCGTCTTCTCCGAGCCGGACGCCCTCCTGTTCCGGACCATGGCGCAGCGGACCACCGCGTACCTGGTGCATGACCGGCTCCAGGCCCGCGAGCGTCAGGCCCACGCGGACGCCCAGCGCTCACTGGCACAACTGGACGCGCTGCTGGCCTCCACGCCCATGGGCATCGCCCTGCTGGACCGGGACCTGCGCTTCGTGCGCGTCAACCAGGCCATGGCGGACATCAACTGCCATTCGCCGGAAGCCCACCTGGGCCGCCGCTTCGAGGAGATGGCGCCCGTGACGGCCGTGGGCATGTTCGAGCCCATGTTCCGCCGCATGATTGAGACAGGTGAGCCGGTGGACGCGTTCGAGTTCACCAACCCCGGAGACCTGCGGACGTGGCAGGCCAGCTTCCACCCGGTCCGCACGCCCGACCAGGGGGTGCTGGGCTTGAGCTGCACGGTGGTGGATGTCACCCACCACAAGCGGGCCGAGGCCGTGCTCCAGCGGGCGGTGGACTTCCGGGAACAACTCATGGCGGTGTTGGGACACGACCTGCGCAACCCGCTCAACGCCATCAACGCCTCGGCCTTCCAGTTGACGCGGTCCGATGACCTGGCGCCGCCCGAGCGCCGCGCCGTGGACCGCATCCGCAAGGCCACCGCGCGCATGGGGCGCATGATTACGGACATCCTCGACTTCGCCCGCACCCGCCTGGGCGGGGGGCTTCCCGTGGCCCGCCAGCCCATGGACCTCGCGGAGGTGTGCCAGGCGACGCTGGAGGAGCTCCAGGTCAGCGCCCCGGAGCGCACGCTGAGGCTCGAGGCGAGCGGAGACACCCAGGGGAACTGGGACCCGGACCGGGTGTCGCAGGTGCTGGGCAACCTGGTGGCCAACGCCCTCCAGCATGGCCAGGAGGACAGGCCCGTGTGTGTCACGGTGCGTGGAGAGGCGCGTGAGGTGGTGCTGGCGGTCCACAACACCGGCGAGCCGATTGCGCCCGAGCTGATGCCGCGCCTCTTCGACCCGTTCAAGAGCCTGCCCGCAGCCGCGCTACCGCAGCAGGACGTCGCGAGGAAGAAGCGCAGCCTGGGCCTGGGCCTCTACATCGTCAGCCAGATTGTCGGCGCACACGGGGGCCGCGTGGAGGTCCGCTCCAACCGGGACCAGGGCACCACCTTCACCGTCCACTGGCCCCGCACCCTCACGACGCTCGGGAGCACCTGAAGCAGCGCGGCAGGTGGGACGGCCTACCACCCCATGCCCGCACGCCTGCCTCTTCTAGGGGTGAATCGCGCCCGGCGGGCCGCTATGCCTGGGACATGTTCTTCAATCCGACCAAGAAGCCGAGGATTCCGACCCCGGAGGAGGCGCTGCCGGGCCGCTCGGACGTGATGCCCGTCCCGGAGAAGCACGAGGTGCTGGGCACGCCCATCAAGGGCCCCGTGCCGGAAGGCCTGGAGGAGGTCTACTTCGGCCTGGGGTGTTTCTGGGGCGCGGAGCGGAAGTTCTACCAGACGCCCGGCGTGTACAGCACGGCGGTGGGATACGCCGGAGGCCTGACGCCCAACCCCACCTACCGCGAGGTGTGCAGCGGCCTCACCGGCCACAACGAAGTCGTCCGCGTCGTCTTCGACCCGAAGAAGGTGTCCTTCGAGCAGCTCCTGCGCGTCTTCTGGGAGAGCCATGACCCGACGCAGGGCATGCGCCAGGGCAACGACGTGGGCACGCAGTACCGCTCCGGCATCTACTTCACCAGCGAGGCCCAGCAGCGCGCCGTCGAGGCGAGCCGGGACGCGTACCAGAAGGCGCTCGCGGCCCGGGGCTTCGACGCCATCACCACCGAACTGCTCCCCGCGCCGCCCTTCTATTACGCCGAGGACTACCACCAGCAGTACCTGGAGAAGAACCCGGGGGGCTACTGCGGCCTGGGCGGCACCGGCGTGAGCTGCCCGGTGGGCGTGGGCGTCACCGCCTGAAGCCAGACGCCGACGTGCGCCCCAGGCCACACACGCGCCTTTCTCGACTTGAGTCATTCCCAGGCCTCGATTTGAATTTGTTGTGATGCCGAAGGAATAGAATAGGCGGCAGAAAGGAAAGGACCGCTCGGACGCCGTTCATCGTCGCTGCGTGCTGGTTCACCCCCTCCCCTACTTTCTCCAACGGTCCGCTTTTCCCCATATGACCTCACCGGCCTGAGCGGCTGCGGGCGCTACGTGCGGGTGCGCGCCGTGGACGGCGCGGGCAACGGCACGCTGTCCAACGGGCCCATCTCCTTCACCAAGTAGTCAGGCGAGACCCTGGTGGCCACCGCGACACGGGCGGTGGCCACCTAGCCTCGCGAGGCATCGCCCGGCGGCCCTAGCCAAAACCCCATACATCGTCCGCGTCCCACGGGACGCATCCGCGTCTGGGCTGGACGCAATAAAATACAAACAACCCAACCCGCCCATCCCACACGGAGGGAGAACCCTCTCACACCGAATGGCATGCCCCCTGCTTGGAGGCCGCGCGGAGCCGCCGACCTCCGTCCCGGCTCCAGCCCGCAGTTCACGTCTGTCCAAACCTCGACACAAAGGACGTCTCGAATGGCTGCGTATCTCGTTCAGAATCAGTGGGGTGGTTCGCAAGCGACTTGGAACCCCGGTGGGCTGTGGATTATCGGCGCCCGGGACAAGCAGAGCGTGGTGGCGCTCGACGTCAAGTCCAACGACGGCGGCAAGACGCTCACCGGCACCATGACCTACAACGGCGAGGGGCCCATTGGCTTCCGCGGCACCCTCACCGGCGCCAACAACTACTCAGTGGAGAACCAGTGGGGAGGCGCCTCCGCGCCCTGGCATCCCGGCGGCATGTGGGTGCTCGGTGCGCGGGACAAGCAGAACGTCGTGGCCGTCAGCATCAAGTCCAACGACGGCGGCAAGACGCTGAGCGGCACCATGACCTACAACGGCGAGGGGCCCATCGGCTTCAAGAGCGAGGTCACCGAGGGCGACCCCTACGCAGTGGAGAACCAATGGGGCGGCAACGCCGCGCCCTGGCATCCCGGCGGCGTCTGGGTGCTGGGCACCCGCGGCAAGCAGAACGTCGTCAACATTGACGCGAAGTCAAACGACGGCGGCAAGACGCTGAGCGGCACCATGACGTACAACGGCGAGGGGCCCATTGGCTTCCGTGGCACGTTGACGTCGCAGGACACCTACACCGTGGAGAACCAGTGGGGCGGCAGCGCCGCGCCCTGGCATCCGGGCGGCTTCTGGATGATTGGCGCCCGCAACGGCCAGAACGTCGTCGCCCTCAACGTCGCGTCCGGCGACGGCGGCAAGACGCTCAACGGCACCATGGTCTACAACGGCGAGGGCCCCATCGGCTTCCGCGCCACGCTCGGCTGACGCCCGCGTGTGGCCACGGCTGGCCCGGCCCTGACTCGAGGGCCGGCCCGGCCTCCAGCCTCACGCCAGGTTGTGGAACACGCGCTGGACGTCGTCGTCCTGCTCCAGCGCGTCCACGAGCTCCAGCACCTCGGTGGCCTTGTCCTCGGGCAGCTCGACGGGGCTCTGCGCCACGTACTCGGAGTCGGCGGAGACGGGCACCAGCCCCTTGGCCTCGATGGCGGCCTGGAGCTGACCGAAGTCCGTGAAGGCGGAGCGGATGATGATTTGCTTCTCCCCCTTCTCACCCACGCCCTCGCCCATCTCCTGGAGGCCGTGGTCGATGAGCTCCAGCTCCAGCGCGTCCAGGTCCAGGCCCTCCGGGTTCAGCCGGAACACGCCCATGCGCTGGAACATGAAGGCCACGCTGCCCGTGGTGCCCAGGTTGCCGCTGTACTTGTTGAAGTGCATGCGCACGTTCGCCACGGTGCGCACGACGTTGTCCGTCGCCGTCTCCACCAGCAGCGCGATGCCGTGGGGCGCGTAGCCTTCGTAGAGCACGATTTCGTAGTCGGTCGCCGACTGGCCGCTCGCGCGCTTGATGGCCGCGTCGACCTTGTCCTTCGGCATGTTCGCGGCGCGGGCGTTCTGGAGCACCCGGCGCAGCGTGGAGTTCGAATCGGGATTCGGCCCACCCGCCTTCACCGCGATGGCGATGTCCTTGCTGATGCGCGTGAACACCTTCGCCATCTTGTTCCAGCGGGCCATCATCGTGGCCTTGCGTGTCTCGAAAATGCGTCCCATGGGAGGGATGTATAGGTCGGCCACGTTCCGCGTGGCTACTCCCTGTCGCGCCCCCGGGGCCCGGATGTTGACCAGGACAGCCCTGCCTGGCCCACCC
>NZ_JABXEP010000100.1:0-30064 GCF_013372605.1 Myxococcus sp. AM009 | reverse complement strand
GCCGGGCCGTCCATGCCCAGAATTCCGCGCGTCCGGGTGACCCTCAACGCAGGCACCAGCGCTCCACGCCTGCCCCCAGTCTACTGGCCCCCTGCGGCACGCTCACGCACGCTCGCCGAAGGGACACCATCTTCTCCGGAGCGTAGAGCGCGACCAGCCCCATCAACTCCTGCACCTGCTTGACGTACGTGTCTCCGAATGCGGCGATCGCGGCCTGGGACATGCTGCCGTTGTTCAGCACCGTTGCTTGCTTGAAGGCCGCGAACTCCTGCCACCCCTGCGCGGCGCCATACTGGAGTTCGAGTTCCAGGAGGCTGTTCAGGGTGCTCAGCGCCCCCTGGGCGAGGTTCTTCTCCGCGCCGGGTTTGTTGGGGTCGGTTGCGGCTTCGAGCGCGAACTTCAAGGTCAGCACGTGAAGGGAGGCCGCCGACAGGAACACTTGTGCCGTCACATAGCCATTAGAAAGGATTCCCTCTGCCGTGTTTGCGGACTGCACCATGATGGCGGCCAGCAATCCAGGGGTCGGATTGTTCGCGTACTCGTCGCAAAGCTTCGTGGTCGACATGAAGTTGTCGAGGTTCTCTAGGTAATACTGGGCGGCGAACAGCTCTTTGAACAAGTCGGTGAGTTGCTGTATTTGCGCGGAAGAGAAGACCGGATCGCCTTGCGGAAAGAAGGAGTCCCAGATCTCTGTCGCGAAGCCGAGGCCAGATGCCTCGAGTGCAGCGTTACCGACGAACTGCACGACGTCTGCGCCTGGATCGACGTTTTCCATGGTGCATCTCCCTTGATTTGAATTCCCGTTTTACAGGCTAGTCTAAATGGTTGGAGATTTGAAGTCTGGGCTTGCCTCTAGAGCGCCGAGCAGGATCCGCCGGGTGTGGCTCCCATCCTGCTCATGCTGCGCGCCGCACCTCGGCCCTCTGCGGCGCAAGCGTGAGGTTCATGGCAGTGTCCCACCGTTCCGAGAGCACCAGGGCGCTTCATGCGCAGGGAGACCCCCCGGTCCGCTCCAATGGGCCGAGGACGGTACCGGGGGGCATCAGGGCCCTTCACGCACGTCTGCCGGAAGGACACAACAGCTCTCGCTCGTCGAGGCGCTCGCCGAGCACGGTCCTCGTCCGCCATCGAGCCTCCTGGCACGACGTCCACCGGACGGTTACGGAGGTGTCGCGACGCATCAGCAATGGTTCGAGGCGTCTGTCTCGCACCTTGGCTGAAGTGGATCGCTGCCGGGACGCCGGAAACGTCGACGGCGCTCTCCAGCTACTGAACGACGTGCACGTCGTGGAAGTGGTGCCGCACTACCAGGACATCCTGCGTGCGAATCTTGCTGCACTGGATGACGAGTTCTGACGGAGTCGAGGCGTGACTGTCGCTACGCTCCCGCCGTGCTTCGGAACCAGCGCTGATTCAGCGTGTGTCACGACGACTTGCTCCACGTCAGCCATTCAATCGCATCGGCGGCCTTCTTCCCGATGGTGTCATCCCGCCGGGCACCAGAGTCGAATTACCGAGCAGTGCTTCGGCCGTCCCTCGCCCACTGATGGCGGCCAGTTCTTTGACGTCGCCATCGGGCCGGACGACTCCTCGGGTGTCCTGGTGCTCTTCTCGCAGTGGTTTCCGGGGCTCGCGCATGAGGGTGTTGCTGACACCCCCTGCGCACCATCCTCCCCGTCCTCCTGACCGCCTGCTACATCGGCGGGCGCGGCGCTCCGGTTTCGCGCCGACGATGGGTGGTCGTCGTGACCCCATCACGCAGCTGGCTCGAACTCGGGCCTCGCTCCCTCAACCAGGTACGCGTCAACACGATGGTCTCAACCCTGTCGGGATGGAGTAGAGGAAGACTAAAATGATTCAGCCAATCTGTAGACTCGTTGATTCGTGTGGTACAGGATCAATCCGTACGATTCGATCGATTTGGTGGATCGATAGTTACGCTATCTCAGCGACGTCAGCGCTATGCTCGCGTTCGTGTAGAGCATTGCGTAGTGTGCGTGCTCGCGGCCAAGCCGATGTGAAGGGGAATTTGAAACCTCTGCTCGGATTTGTTCCACCCGTTCTCTCGAAAAGCTCATGAGGTGTTCCAGGGCTGAACTACGAGTCTCGGGCGTCACGCGGGAGAGAAGTGCCTTTGGGATCGCCGCCGCAAGCAGTCGGTTCTCTCGCTTCTGCAGCACCTTGACGCTCTTGGGCGCATCAAACAGGAGGCCTGGGCCAAACTCATCCAGCAGTAGGTACCCTCGTTTGTTTGGAAGTTCACCCACGGGAGGAAGCAAGTCTTCCATTACAACCAAGACGCCGTCTGGAGCCAGAAGTTCATCGATGTCTCGGAAGGTTCTAATCCAGTCGTCCGGCTCGATCTCGTGCAGAACGTTACACAGGACGATGATATCGATTTCATGTCGATGCGTAGCCTGCAGTTGAGCCATGCTTTCCCAGTAGTATTCTTCGATGGAGCCTGGTTGTTCAAGTGCCGCGACTCGTGCCTTGCATGCGTCCTTCTCGTCCGGTTCGATAAAGCGCGGGTCGTTATAGGCAAAGTAGTTGAGACGCTCTCGGAGTGCTTCGTTTCCCGTCGTGCTCGCGAACCTTTCGCGGAGTGCGCTTGCGAAACGCCCCTTTCCGGCCGAGTAGTCCAAGATTCGAACATGCTGATTGCTTGCCAAGCGTTGGTTGAGGACTTCCGTGAATTGAACCTGCTGCTTGTCTCCCGTCTTTGCGTCGGCCACTCCCGCAGGCAGTATGCACTGCACTGCGAACTCCATGAATGCGATTTCGTCTGCGTCGGAAAGGAAGGTCGAGAGCCGGTCTTTCCCGTCTTTCCCTCCGAGGAGCGACTCGACGACAGATGTCACCGTGTTCCCCGCGAATTTAATCGAACCATCCTTCACGAAGTGAACCGCATCGAGGCCCCCCCATGCGAGAAGTGGGACTGAATGGGTGGCGAGCCAAATTTGGCCGTCGGGTCCCAAAACCTCGTCACGGAGTTTCGATAGTGCTCGGATGCACGCGTCGTGGTGGAGGTGACTTTCAGGCTCATCAATGAAGACTATTGCGTTGGATAGGGCTTGCTGTTGTCGGTGGAGGCTGATTGCCCACGCGAGGAGAAGGCGCTCGCCAGTTGAAAGTTCATGAATGACGAGTGGACGTCCTCTGAATGTCGGAAGAACCTCTGTCTCCTCTAGGGTAAAGCCCAGTTTTCCTCCCAAGAGGGATTGGACGATTTGATTGAAAGTGTCGGCGTCTTGTTGGTTTTGAATTGCCTTGTTGCTCTCGGTCATCAACGGGTGCTTTGCGTGATACATTGACTGGGCCACGTGAGTGCAATAGGTGTGCATTCCGCTGAAGGCAGACTGGAGACCAGGGGTGGTTGTTGATCCGACGCTTTCCTTGAGTCGAGTGGGGCTCATGTCGCGAGCATTGATTGCGAGAGAGTTTGCGGCAGGATAGTCCAACACTACAGCGGATGGTGGGGTGTCGGTGTGTGACGAGGAGAAGATGGTTCTTTTGTATAGTTCAATTTCTTGTTTCAGTTCTTGGATTATCGATTCGGATTCCGAGATATCGTTTTGGATTTCAAGTTGCCGCGCCTCGTTCTTTGTTAGACCCAGTTCGCTGTTGAGATATGGCAATTTGGATTGTTGGCGGGCGATGCGTTTGGCCGTGTCTTTTGTGTTGTATTGCGATATGGATTGAATTAATTTCAGGTATCTGGATTTGCCTGAGCCATTGGGGCCTGCGAGAATCACGACCTTCCCGAGTCGTTCAAGGAGCCCTTCGGTGAGGCCGCGTTTTGTTGCTAGTTCAGGAGCAAGGTAGATTTGCTTGATCATGATGTTGGGGTGTATTGAAGTCCATGGTTAAATATTCCTCCCGTACAACATCTAATAGGCGTTGGGACAGGAACGATGTAGGAGTATAAGGCGGCGGTTGAGGATGCGGAAACTGAAGTGGATGTCATCCTTGCGTGATCGCAGACTCCGAGTCAGCGAGTTTTCTTTATCTGAGCTAGCGCGCTCAGGCACCCATTGGTAGCGCCCCATCCGTTCGGTAGCCGTCCGGCCAGTGACGTGGCGACAGCGGTTGATGACGGACGAGGACCGTGTTCGACGAGCACCCCGCTGAGCGAGATGTTCAGGGCGGGGCTGGAGGCGCGACTCGGGTGGGTCGGTGGAGCTCCGACGCTTTCTCTGGTGGGGTAGCAGTTCGTCGATGCACGAGTTGGAGGGACGTCTGCACATGCGGCAGGACGCCTGCTAGGTGACGGAAGGCCCTTGGCGGCTCGCGAGTTCACTGAAGCGAAGGCCTCGCAAGCAGAGGTGCTCCACTGAAGCCACCATGCGTTCGCTTGCCACGATGAGCGTGGGCCAGTTGTAAAGTCGGAAAAGATCTGGAGGAGCGGGCGTCGAATGAACGTCGAGAACCATCGGATGGGGAAGCTCGTGTCGAGACATCCCGCATGACGGGCAGACAGGGCTCTCTCCTTGAGGTACGAGATCGATGTGCAGTCGGCCATGAAGTTCCAATTGCATGGCGAGCAACTCGGGTGGGGTCTGTCCACGGAACCGCACGTTCAGCGGGCAGCCTGAGAGGCCATGAATGCCCGCGTCCTGAAGCCGCTCCAGGGCTTCACGGCGGATGTAGAGCGACCATGGGTTCTGCATGAAGAGGTCGCCGAAGGTGCCGCTGCCCGTTCCCGTGGGCGGGCCGAAGTCGGCGCCTGGTTCCAGTCGAGCCCAGTCGGGCGCGAATGGACGGACCAGTTCCCTCAGTCGGGAGAACTCCTCGAAGCTGACCTGTCGGCCTGGGTTTTCGAGTGCCTTGCGCTCCTGAAGGTCCGACAAGTCAACACACGGGTACTGGAGGCCAGCCCAGCCACCCGCGGCTCCACATGCATCGCATGGGGTAACGCCGGGAAACCCCCAGGGGGGAAGGGCTCGTAGGTTTCCGGTGAACCCAGCGCTCATGTCTTCTTCGACCACATAGAACTTCAAGAGCCCTGCCTCCTCAGGTGGTCAAGCTCAGCGCTTGTAGTAGGGCATGACCTTCCCGGTCAGTTCAAAGCGAAAGATCAGGTCGCCGGCGTGGCGGTAGATGACATCGGGGCGAGGAGGCTGAGGATGGGCCTTGATGAACTGTGCCCATGCGTCATTCCATCGTCCTCCGCGTGGACCGCCACCGTGAATGTACCGGTGGACATGCTCGGGAATCACCAACGTGAAGTCGTGAATCTTGATGCCGGCTCGTTGGAAGTAGAGCGCGAGGTCGGGAGCTTGAGGAAAGATGTGGTGCCTGACGTACCGGCCAGCCGGGAGTTGATAGACCGGCCGAACCTGGACGTGCGGGTGCCATGGGAAGGTGATGACCGGCTGAGCTCCATTGCGTATGCCCAGGCGCACGCCCCAGCCTCTGCGCAGCGGTGGCCGAGCAACGGGCATGAGCGCAGGCTCGACCCGCGGCGCCACGTCTTCGCAGAGAAAGAAGGCGCACCAGCCCTCGTCACACGCCAGGGAGACACATGGTGCGGCTTCCGTGGCATCGCAAAACTGCCCAGATTCCATTTTCGCGATGCCACGCGGCGGAGCAGATGTGGGCGGAGAGGCTGCGCAGGCGACGAGCAAACAACTCAACACCATCAACCGCAGAGGTGAAACGTTCGTGCGCAAGAGTATGGGCCTTTCCGGACTCACGTCATGCAGGCGTCAGTCGGAGGCTACCCCAAGCGCTACTTTCAAAGGCAGACCCAGTCTGCTTGGGGTAATCGCTACCCCCGTGGCGCGGCGGCGCGCGACAGCCGGTCCCGGACCGCGATGCCCAGCCCGCTCTCCGCCGGGAGGCACGCCACCAGCACATCGTGCCCCTGCGCATCCGCTTCCCGCAGCCGGGCGTACAGCACGCGCGCCGCCCCAGCGGGCTCATCCGGTACATCGAAGCGCGGCACATCGGGCGGCAACACAAGGCTCGCAGGTCCCAGCACCCCCACGCGCAATCCCTGGCCCCGCAGTTCCTGGACGCGCGCAACTACCTGCCCGGCCTCCGCCAGCACCACGCCGGCACGCGGCGCGTAATGTGACTCCAGCGAGCCCGACACACGCACCTTGGACGTAGTCCTCACCGGCACCTTCCGCCCCAGCACCCGCTCCACGTCCTCCGCCGCCAGCCCTCCGGGCCGCAGAATCGCGGGCTCATCCCCGCTCAGGTCCACGATGGTCGACTCCACCCCCACCGTACACGGGCCCCCATCCAGGACGAGGTCCACGTCTCCGCCCAGGTCCTCTCGCACATGCGCCGCCGTGGTGGGGCTCACCTTCCCGAACCGGTTCGCGCTCGGCGCTGCCAGCCCTCCGCCCAGCTTCTTCAGCACCGCGAGCGCCACCGGGTGATTCGGCACGCGCAGGGCCACCGTGTCCTGCCCACCCGTGACGGCATCCGTGGCCCTCGCAGTGCGCGGCAGGACCAACGTCAACGGCCCCGGCCAGAAGGCCTCCGCGAGCTTCCGTGCAGCCTCCGGGACCACACGTGCCCACGTTCCCAGGTGCTCGACGCCCGGGATGTGGACGATGAGCGGGTGCGTCGCGGGGCGGCCCTTGATGGCGAAGACGCGGCGCACGGCCAGTTCGTCCTCCGCGTTGGCGGACAGACCGTAGACGGTTTCCGTCGGCAGGGCGACGACACCTCCGTGCCGCAGCAATTCCACCGCGCGTTCAAGGGACTCTGGAGCAATCATGCGCCGCCGCACTGTCGCCCCAGGAGGGAACATGGGCAAGTCGCACGTCTTCGATGCTCGCAGTCGGATGCCAGTCCCCGCCGTGGAGCTCTTCGCCTGGCATGCCCGGGAAGGGGCGTTCGAGCGCCTGTCACCGCCCTGGGAGCGGCTGGAGGTCCTGGAGCGCACCGGCGACGGCATCCGCACCGGCGCCCGCGTCGTCGTCCAGATGCGCGTGGGCCCCATCCCTCAACGCCTGGTGGCCGAGCACACCGCCTACACCGAAGGCGCCATGTTCCAGGACACGCAGGTGTCCGGCCCCTTCTCGAAGTGGGTCCACACCCACCGGATGTGGCCCGAGCCCGCCACGGGCACCTCCATCCTGGAGGACGAAGTGGAGTACATCCTCCCCGTGGGACCCCTGGGCAGCCTCTTCGGCGGAGGCTTCGCCCGGCGCACCCTGGAGCGCATGTTCGCGTACCGCCACCGCGTCACGCTTGAGGACCTCAAGCGTCACGCCGCCTTCGCGGGGCAGAGGCCGCTCACCATCGCCGTCACCGGGGCCTCGGGGCTGGTCGGCTCCTCGCTGGTGCCCTTCCTCACCACCGGCGGCCACACGGTGAAGCGCCTGGTGCGCGGCAAGGCGGACCCGGCGCGGAACGAGGTCGCCTGGGCGCCCGACAAGGGCGAGGTGGACACCGACGCGCTCGAAGGCGTGGACGCCGTGGTGCACCTCGCGGGCGTCAACGTGGCCGGCCAGCGGTGGACCCCCGAGTACAAGGACGCCATCCTCAAGAGCCGCACCCAGGGCACCCGCACCCTGGCCGAGGCCCTGGCGCGCATGAAGCGCAAGCCGAAGGTGCTCGTCTCCGCGGGCGGCAGCAGCATCTACGGAGACCGCGGCGACGAAGTCCTCACCGAGGAGAGCAGCACGGACGGGAAGGGCTTTCTCTCCCAGGTGTCACGCGAGTGGGAGGCCGCCGCCGCTCCCGCCGAGGCCGCGGGCATCCGCGTGGTGCACCTGCGCATCGGCCCCGTGCTGGACGCAAGCGAGGGCGCCCTGGCGAAGATGTTGCCGGCGTTCCTCGCGGGCGGCGGCGGGCCCATCGGCTCCGGGCAGCAGTGGATGAGCTGGGTGTCGCTGGAGGACGTGCTCGGGCTCATCCACTTCTCCATCTTCACCGACGCCGCGCGCGGCGCGCTTAACACCGTGGCGCCCGGGGCGGTGCGGCAGGCGGACTTCGCCCGGACGCTGGGCAAGGTGCTGCGGCGTCCGGCCGTCTTCCCGGTCCCCGCGCCCGTCGTGCGGACCCTCTTCGGACAGATGGGGCAGGAGGCGCTGCTGGAGGGCGCGCGAATCGTGCCGCAGGCGGCCCAGCGGATGGGGTTCGCCTTCCTCCTCCCCGACCTGGAAGGCGCGCTGCGCTTCACGCTGGGGCGCACGACGGAGGGCCCTGAATACCGCCATTCTTAGCGGGTCCGGCGCTTGACAATCCCCTCCGCTGCGACAGAAGGAACGACGCATTCGAAGGGGAGAGGACTCCTGATGATTCAGGTCGAAGGGCTGACCAAATACTACGGTGAGCACGCGGCGATCCGGGACCTGGCCTTCACCATCAGCCAGGGAGAAGTCATTGGCTTCCTGGGCCTCAATGGCGCTGGAAAATCGACGACGCTGAAGGTCCTGGGGTGCGTGCTGCTGCCGACCTCGGGGCGCGTCGTCATCGACGGCCATGACGTGGTGAGCAATGCCCACGAGGTCCGCCAGCGCATCGGCTACCTGCCAGACGTGCCGCCGCTGTACGAAGAGATGACCGTGGGTGAGTACCTGACCTACGTCGCGCAGCTCCGCGGCGTCACGTCCCGGGACACCACCCGCCGCGTGGGCGAGGCCGAGGAGAAGACGGGCCTGCGTGACGTCCACGGCGAGCTCATCTCCACGCTCAGCCACGGCTACCGCCAGCGCGTGGGCGTGGCGCAGGCGCTGGTGCACAAGCCCGCGCTGCTCATCCTCGACGAGCCCACCAGCGGGCTCGACCCCCGGCAAATCGTGGAGATGCGCGATGTCATCCGCGGCTTGAAGGGCGCGCACACGGTGCTCGTCTCCAGCCACATCCTCCCGGAGATCTCCCAGACGTGTGACCGGCTGCTCATCATCCACAAGGGGATGCTGGTGGCGCAGGGCACGGAGGAGGAGCTGGCCGCGAAGATGGGCGGCCGGGGCACCATCGAGCTGGAGCTTCGCGGCGACAGGGCGCGCGCGGTGGAGGTGCTCCAACGCTTTGGCGCGGTGGAGGTGGACCGCGCGTCGGACGGCGTGGTGGCGCTGACGGTGCGGACCTCGCCCGACCAACGGCCCCAGGTGGCGCAGGCGGTGGTGGGCGCGGGCCTGGAGTTGTTGCGGCTGGACCAGGGCGCCGGTCAGCTCGAATCCATCTTCCTGCGGCTGACCCACGGCCAGGAGGTGCGCGCGTGAAAGCGCTGCTCATCGCCCGCCGCGAGCTGTCCGCGTACCTTCGCACGCTCAGCGGCTACGTCATCATCGCGGTCATCCTCGCGTTGAACGGCTTGTTCTTCAACGCGTATGCCCTGGGCGGCGCCAGCAAGCGCTCCGCCGAGGTGCTGTCCCAGTTCTTCTATTATTCGAGCGGCTTCACCGTCGTCGCCTCGGTGTTCATCTCCATGCGCCTGCTGGCCGAGGAGCGCCAGACGGGCACACTGTCGCTGCTGTACTCGTCACCGCTGCGCGACCGCGACATCGTCCTGGGCAAGTTCCTCGCGGGATTGGCCTTCCTCGCGTTGTATCTCCTGTGCACCGTCTACATGCCGCTGCTGGTGTTGGTGAACGGCAAGGTGTCCTTCGGGCACGTGACGGCGGGGTATTTCGGCCTGCTGCTGCTGGGCAGCGCGTCTCTGGCGGTGGGGACGTTCGGCTCGGCGCTGGCGCGTAACCAGTTGCTCGCGGCGATTACGTCCGCGGTGATGCTGGTGGCCCTCATCCTGTGCTGGCTGCTCGCGCGCATCACCGAGCAGCCGCTGGCGGATGTCTTCAGCGCGATGTCACTGTGGAATCAGCACTTCCCGCCGTTCCAGGCGGGGCTCATCCACATCCGTGACGTCGTCTACTACCTCGTGGTCACCTACGTGGCGCTGTTCGCGGCCACGCGGGTGATTGAGGCGCGGAGGTGGCGATGAGCACACGTCCTTCGAGTGGAGGGCTCCCCGTGACGCTGGCCTTCGTCTCAGGCCTGCTGGCGGTCTTCCTCGGTGAGCGGCTCTTCGGCATCGGCACGGGCCGCACCGTCCTGTCGGGCCTGGGCGTCGCGGTGGCGGTGGGCGCGCTGGGCTGGCGCGTCGCGCGCATGCGGTCGGCCAGCGCGGACCGGCGCGCCGTCGAGGCGTGGGTGTCGGGCCTGTACGGCGTGGGCCTTTTGGCCCTGGGGCTCTACTTCGTCCAGTCGGACGTGGGCACCGGACTCTTCGGTGGCCCGTTGTCCCAGAAGGCGCCTCGGCTGGCGGTGTCGCTGGCGGCGCTCTTCCCGGCGTTGCTCGCGTGCTGCCTGCTGCCGCTGGCGATGGTGGAGGCCGCCGCCGCGGCGATGACGCGCGCGCCGGTGCTGGAGACGGGCCGGGTCCGCAGCGCGCTGTACTCCGGGCTGGGGCTGGCCTTCGTGCTCGTCTTCGCCTTCGCGTCCATGTTCGTCGCCACCCAGGCCGACGTGACGTGGGACCTGTCCTACTTCCGCACCGCGAAGCCCGGTGACGGCACGCGCAAGGTGATTCGCGGGCTCAACGAGCCGCTCCAGGTGACGCTCTTCTTCCCACCCGCGAACGAGGTGGGCGAAGCCGTGGGGCAGTACTTCCGCGACCTGGCGGTGGAGAGCCCGGGCCTGCTCAACGTGGAGCGGCTGGACCAGGCGGTGGAGCCGGCCCGGGCGAAGTCCCTGGGCGTCCACAACAACGGCACCGTCGTCCTGGCGCGCGGCGACCGGAAGGAGCCGCTCACGGTGGGCCTGGAGATCGAGCGGGCGCGCGGCCAGCTCCAGCGGTTGGACCAGGAGGTCCAGCGCCGCCTGCTGACGGTGGCCCGGCCTCGCCGGGTCGTCTACTTCACGTCCGGCCACGGTGAGCGCGCCGAGTCGCGCGCGGTGCCGGGGGAGACGATGCGCCCGTCCGTGGAGAAGCTGAAGGAGCTGCTGCGCGCGCAGAACGTGGACGTGCGGCCGCTCGGGGGCTCCGAGGGCCTGGGCACCGAGGTGCCGCGGGACGCCGCCGTGGTGGTCGTGGCGGGCCCGACGCAGGCGTTCCTCGCCGAGGAGCTGAATGCCCTGCGCGAGTACTCCGCGCGCGGCGGCCGGCTGTGGCTGGCGCTGGAGCCGGAGGGGCCGGACTTCCAGCCGCTGCTGGAGCCGCTGGGCCTGAAGTACCTCAAGACGCCGCTGGCCAATGACCAGGTGTACTTCCGCACGTCGCGGCAGCAGAGCGACCGCGGCAACCTGGGCACGGCGACGTTCTCCTCGCACCCGTCCGTCACGTCGCTGTCGTCATTGGCGGGACAGGCGCCGGTCGTCTTCGTGAGCGCGGGCGCCCTGGAGCAGCTCCAGCCGTTGCCGGGCGGCCTGGCGCAGGACGTGTCCGTGCGCGCGCACGGCGCCACCTTCGCGGACGCCAATGGCAACTTCACGCTGGACGCGGGCGAGCAGCGGCGGCCCTGGCCCCTGGTCATCGCGGTGGAGAAGCCCGCGCCGGCCGGCCAGGAGGCGATGCGCACCGTGGTGATGGCGGACGCGGACGCGGTGGGTGATTTGCTGCTGGGCAACATGGGCAACGCGTACCTGGCGGTGGACACGCTGCGGTGGCTGACCGGCGAGGAGTCCATCTCCGGCGCCGTGTCCTCGGAGGAGGACACGCCCATCCAGCACACGCGGGAGCAGGACGTCCTCTGGTTCTACGCGACGGTGTTCCTGGGGCCGGCCCTGGTGCTGGTGGTGGGCTTCGTGATGACGCGCCGGCGGGGACGCCGCGCGCCGCGCCCCGCGGTGGCGGGAGGTGAGCGATGAAGGTTCGGGACCTGGCCCTGCAAGGGGCCCTGGCGGCTGCCGCGCTGGTCGCGGCGTTCGTCGTCTGGCAGCGCGAGCCCTCCGCGGGCCCGGGTGAAGTCACGGTGGTGGATGTCCCGGCGCGCGCGCTGGACAGCATCCGCTACGAGGACGACTCCCGCTTCGTGGACGTGTTCCGCGACGCCAGTGAGCGCGACCGGCTCTGGGTGCGTCTGGGCCACAAGGCCTCCAAGACGGCCTCCGGCGGCGCGAGCGCGGGCGCCGCCGACGCGGGTGTGGCTCAGCATGCGACGGACGCGGGCGTGGCCACCGCGGCGGTGGGCACGGACGCGGGCACCCACGCCGCGCTGGGACCGCCGCCCGTGGCCACGCGCGAGGCGCCGCCCCCGCCGCGCGAGCTGCGCGCCAACGAGGTGGCGGACAAGCTGTTCTCCCGCTTCGCGCCCATGCGCGCCATGCGGGCGCTGGGTGAGCTGGACGCGAAGAAGCTGGAGGAGGTCGGCCTGGCCACGTCCACGCGCAAGCTGACGCTGACGGTGGGCGGCAAGGCGCGGGTGTTCGCCCTGGCGTCGCCCGCGGGCGGCTGGGGGACGCCGTACCTGCGCAGCGAGGAGGATGGCCGCGTGTACCTGCTGGGTCCGGCGATGCTGCCGGACCTGGAGAACGCGAGCAGCCGCCTGGTGGACCGCCGGCTGCACACCTTCGACCTGGGGGACTTCGACGCCGTGCGTGTCAGCGCCGGCGGTGGCACCCGCGCCTTCCGGGCCACGGGTAAGGCCCCCGGCCCGGTCGTCCTGGCACCGGAGGAGACGCCGGAGCGGCCGGACGACTTCGCGCGCAACTGGCATGACCGCGTGTGGCGGATGATGCCGGTGGACCTGCTCGGCCGCGACGAGCCGCTTCCCGGGGGCGAGCCGCGGGAGTCCTTCCGCGTGGACTACCTGCGCGCGGGCCAGCCCGTGGGCCACGTCATGGTGGCGAAGGCCGAGGATGGCTTCTACGCCCGGACCGAGCACACCTCGGGCTGGGCCCGGCTCCACTCCGGGATGGCTGCGCTGGCGGAAGAGGCTGCGCGGGTGACGGCGCCGGTGTCCGCCGCTTCCGGGAAGTGACGCGCGGGGGGACCTGGGCTCAGGTCCCCACCGCGTCCTCGTCACGCAGGCCCAGGCGCACGTCCACGAAGCTGTACGGCGCCCAGGGGCCGGTGAAGCGGAACGTGTACGTGTCCGAGCGCGCGGCCAGGGAGCGGACCTTCGCCTCGAAGGACTCCAGCCGCGCCCGCTCCACGAGGAAGGCCGTGTTGAGCAGCATCCGCTCACCCACGGGGGGATGCTCGCGCGTGGCGGCGGCACGGGGACGCAGGCCGTCCAGCAGGGCCCGCATGTCGCGCCCGGCGCGGTCCTCCACGGCGGCCTCCAAGCGGCGCTCGTGCTCGGCCTCCGGCTCAGCGTCGCGCCGGTGAAGCCTGGCGTCTTCCAGCACCAGGCGCTGAGCGAGGTGCTCGCGGTGCCAGAGCACCTTCAGGCCCAGCTCCACCTTGCCCTCCAGCGCGTCCAGCACGTCGGACAGCGCGTCATGGGCCGTGCGGAGCACCGCTCGGACCTGGGCCTCGGACGCCATGACGGTGCCGAAGGCCACGGGGAGCACGGTGTGCCCATGGAGCAGGGCTTCGGTGACGCGCTGGTGCCCGAGCAGGTGCGCCCGCGTCGGGTCCACCACGCGGCCTGGGGCCACGGACACCATGGCGGCGAGGCCGGCCTCGCTCACCGCGTACACCTGCGAGGGAACGGCGCCCACGCCGATGCGCCCGACGTCCGGGGGCGCATCGGCCCGGAGGATGCCGTAGAGATACCGGGGCCCGTCGGGCGCCGCCGTCTCCGCCGTGGGAGGCGAAGGCGGTGCGGCCTGGGACGTGCGCCTGTCGCTGCGAGCCGCCCCCTTCCGGGGACGTGTCGTCCGGGGCATGGTGCGCTTCACCTCGCCGTTGCGCCTCCGTGGGTGGCGAGCACGCGGCGGACTTCATCCACCAGCGCGTCGGGCAGGCAGGGCTTGGTGACGAAGGAGTCGCAGCCCGCGCCCTTGGCTTCGTCGGACTGCCCCGTCATCGCATGGCCCGTGAGCGCCACGACGGGGATGGCGCGCGTGCGGTCGTCGCCCTTCAGCCGCCGCGTCGCCTCCCAGCCGTCCATGACGGGCAGCGACAGGTCCATGAGGATGATGTCGGGCCGCAGCTCGAAGGCCTTGTCCAGCGCCTCCTGGCCATTCTTGGCCTCGGCGACGCGGAAGCCCGAGAACTCCAGGTACTCGGCGTACATCTCCCGGGCATCTTGATAGTCGTCTACGACGAGCACGAGGGGCTTCGGGGTCTCAGATGGGGTCGTCATGCGCGCCTCGCGCGTCGGGGGAAGTGCAGGGTGAATGTCGAACCCTCGCCCTGGGTGCTCTGGAGGGTGACGCGTCCCCCCAGCATGGCGGCCAGGCGCCGGCAGATGGAGAGCCCCAGCCCCGTGCCTCCATAGGCCCGGGTCGGAGAGCTGTCCACCTGCTGGAAGTCCTCGAAGATTTTTTCCTGGTTCGCGGAGTCGATGCCGATGCCGGTGTCCGCCACGGAGATGGTGAGCGTGGACGTAGCAGCCACGTACTCCGCCTGCACCCGCACCGAACCTTCATGCGTGAACTTCAACGCATTCGAAAGGAGGTTGAGGACGATTTGTTTCACCTTCTGCCTGTCACTGTACACCGCCGGCACGCGCGGGCCGAGGTGGGCGCTCACCGCCAGCTTGCTGCGCGCGATGATGGGGTCCAGCTCCGCCATCACCTCCTGGAGCAGCTCCGGGATGCCGAAGTCCGACAGGTTCAAGGGCATGCGGCCCGCTTCAATGCGGGTGATGTCCAGAATCTCGTTGATGACCTCCAGCAGGTGTCTGCCGTTGGAGTCGATGCGCGTGAGGTTCCGCTTCTGCGCCGGGTTCAGCTCTCCGGACACGCCCTGCAGCAGCATGTTCGTGTAGCCGAGGATGGCGTTGAGCGGCGTGCGGAACTCGTGGGACATGTTGGCCAGGAACTGGGACTTGGCCGCGCTGGCCTGCTCCACCTGGATGGCCTGCCGGCGCAGCATCTCGTTCTGTTCGGCCAGCTCCGCGGTGGCGGCCTGCACGCGCGCCTCCAGGTGGACGGAGCCCTCCTTCACCCGCTCCAGCAGCCGCGCCTTCTCCATCGCCTCGCTGCGGTCGTGGAAGAGCGTGACGATGCCCGTCAGCTCGCCGGAGTCGCCCAGGACCTTGCTGGCCACGGCCTCCATGGGGAGCGTGGCGCCCGTGGCCGGTTCCACCAGCCCGAGCTGCCCACGCCAGCGGGGCCGGCCCTCCGCGTCCATCAGGTTGGCGAGGAACGACGCGAAGCCCGCGTTGTTGGAGTGCAGCCGGCGCAGCGCGGCCTCTCCACTGTCGGGGTGCGTGGCGAAGAGCTTCTCCGCCGGGCCGTTCATCATCACCATGCCGCCCGCCGGGTCGGACAGGATGAGGGGGTCCGGCACGGAGTCCAGCACGCGGTCCAGCCGGTGACGCTCGCTGCGGGCCTCCCGCTCCGTGGCGCGCAGGCGCCGGTAGCTCTCACCCAGCGCCTGGGTGGCGCGGCCCAGGTCCGTCACGTTGCGCAGCACGCTCACCAGGGCCTCGCGGCCATCCGGCTCGAGCACGGGGGTGCTGACGACCTCGAAGAGCAGGTCGACTCCCTCCACCGGGTCCACCAGCGGGACTTCCCGGCGGCGCACGGTCGCGGTGTCTCCGCTGGCGAAGCTGGCCAGCGCGGAGGAGAACACCTGCCGGTTGAGCTCGGTCGCCCGGCGGCGGCCTTCGCTCGCCTCCGGCCCCGCCACCAGCAGCACCTCCGCGCGGGCGTTGGCGATGTGGGGCCGCCCCTCCAGGTCCGTCAGCAGCACGGGGTCCGCCACGGTGTCGATGATGCGACGGAGCAGCTCGCCGCCCGCCACCTCGCGGCGCTCCGTGGGCAGCATGGCGGCCAGCCGGGGCCCGGCGTGCGCGCTCACCCACGCCGCGTCCGGCGTCAGCATGGGGCCGTCCGCGGACAGCAGCAGCAAGCCCACCGCGGGCGCTCCGGGCCGGCCCAGGGGGACCGCGATGCACCCCACGGACGGCAGCGGGGCCCGGGGCGCGGCGAAGAAGCGAGGCGTCCCCTGTGTCAGCGTCTCCGCCAGGGGATGGGCGGCCTCACCGGGCTGGAACGCCAGCGCGGCGCACTGGGCCTCGGAGAGGTTCCGGGCCGCGAGGCAGACCCACCCTCCCGTGCCGCGGTCGCGCGCGAGGCAGGCGGCGACGTCCGATGGCCGCTCGCGGGTGAGCCAGTCCACCACGTGCCGCGCGCACAGCCGTGGCTCGTCGCAGGCGAGCAGGTGCTCGGCCAGGGCGAGCCGTGCTTCGACGTCCGGCTCGGGCGTTGGGTTGGGCAGTGCGGCGGAAGGGGCCACTGCGTCAGGCTCCGCGGGAAGGAGGGGTGGGCGTTCGCACCTCCACGAACTTCACCACGATGGGGTGTGTGGACGCGGGTGGCCAGTCCCGGAGCGCCTGCCCGCGGACGTTCGCGTCCCAGCGCAGACCCCGGTCCAGCACCCGGTCCAGGACGTCGACGAGGCTGGCGCTCCCAGCCAATCTTTCCACGGGCATCGTCGAAGCTCCTCGGCTCCTGGGGCCAGGTTTTGTAGCGCGCGACGGCGAGCCACCCCAGGGCAGGCTTGCCCGCACCGTGATTTGCGAACACGAGAGGGCCGACAGTGTTCGCCCGTGTACATCTGTCGCGCTTCGAAGCTGGGTAGGCAGGCAGCCGCGTGGCCCGCTCCCATGGCTTATCGCTCCGGGGCCCCGTCCCTAGCCTTGGGCCATGGATGACGAGCAGCGGGCGCACAGGTCGCTTTGGACGGTGACGGCCCCCCCGCGCGACTTCCCGGCGCTGCCGGGCGACGTGACGGTGGACGTGGCCATCATTGGTGGGGGAGTGGCGGGGCTGACCACGGCGTGGCTCCTGAAGCGCGCTGGCAAGCGCGTGGCGGTGTTGGACATGCACCGCATCCTGTCGGGGCAGACGGGCCAGACGACCGCGCACCTCACCGAGGTGCTCGACACGCCCTACGCCACGTTGCGGCGCGACTTCGGTGAGAAGGGGGCCCAGCTCGCGGCGTCCTCCAGCCGCGCGGCCATCGAGCAGATCGCCGCGCTGGTCGAAGCGCTCGGCATCGACTGTGACTTCCAGCGCGTGCCCATGTACCGCTACGCGGAGACGGAGCGCGAGCTGGCCGACCTGCACCACGAAGTCACCGCCGCGCGCGAGGCGGGCTTGCTGGCCACCTTCACCCAGGACGTGCCGCTGCCGTATCCCGTGAAGGGGGCCCTGCGGGTGGAGGACCAGGCGCTCTTCCATCCTCGCAAGTACCTGCTGGCGCTGGCGGACCGGATTCCCGGCGACGGCAGCCACCTCTTCGAGAACACGCGGGTGACGGAGGTCCACGACGGCACGCCCTGCCGCGTCGTCACCGACCGGGGCACCGTCACCGCCGCGGCCGTGGTGGAGGCCACCACGACGCCGCTCAATCGCGTGGCCATGCACACCAAGCTCTACCCCTACCGCACCTACGCGGTGGCGGGGCCGCTCAACGGGCCGCTGGAGCCGGGCCAGTACCAAGACAGCCAGGAGCCCTATCACTACATCCGCACGCAGCAGGTGGACGGGCGCGCCTACGTCATCGTGGGCGGCGAGGACCACAAGGTCGGCACGGACGAGGACACCACCCGGCGCTACGCCGCGCTGGAGGCGTACACGCTGCGGCGCTTCCCAGTGACGGACATCACCCACCGCTGGTCTGGCCAGGTCATCGAGCCCGCGGACGGGCTGGCGTACATCGGCCGCAACACGGCCAGCCGCCACGTGTACGTGGCCACCGGCTTCTCCGGCACGGGCATGACGTTCGGCACGCTGGCGGGGATGATTCTCTCCGACGCCATCCTCGACAAGCAGAGCCCCTTCGCCGCGCTCTACGCGGCGACGCGGGTGAAGCCTCACGCGGGCGCGAAGGACTTCATCCAAGAGAACGCGGAGGTCGCCTTCCACTTCGTCGCGGACCGCCTGTCACGGCCTGACGGGCACCGGCTGGCGGACGTGGCGCCCGGCGAGGGCAAGGTCCTGGAGGTGGAGGGACAGAAGGTCGCGGTGTACCGCGCGGAGGACGGCACCGCGCACGCGGTGTCCCCGGTGTGCACGCACCTGGGCTGCCACGTGCACTGGAACGGCGCGGAGCGCTCCTGGGACTGTCCCTGTCACGGGGGGCGCTTCAGTCCCACCGGCAAGGTGCTCAACGGCCCCGCCGTGAAGGACCTGCCGACGAAGAAGCTGCCGACCTGAGCCACACGTCTTCACACTCAACACGACACATCATCCACACGGGAGAGGGCGAACATGGACGCTATCGCACTGTTGACGCAGCAGCACGACGAGGTGAAGAAGCTGTTCAAGAAGTACGAGAAGCTCTCGGAGGGGGCGGAGGTGAAGCGCCAGGAGCTCTTCGAGATGATCTCCGACCGCTTGAGCGCGCACGCCTCCATCGAGGAGCAGTACTTCTATCCCGCGGCCAAGGCCCAGGACACGGAGGACCTGCTGCGCGAGGCCGCCGAGGAGCACCTGTCCGCCAAGCGCCTCATCGCCGACCTGCTGGACCTGGAGCCGTCGGACGAGGAGTTCGACGCGAAGATGCAGGTGCTCCAGGAGCAGATTGAGCACCACGTCGAAGAGGAAGAGGGCGAGCTCTTCAAGAAGGTCCGCAAGCTCCTGTCCAAGGAGCAGCTCGTGGACCTGGGCGTCCAGATGCAACAGGAGTTCGAGGAGTTGATGGAAGGCGAGCCTCGCACCCAGGTCCCGTCCGAGACGGAGCACGCCGCGCCGATTTGAGCCGCGGCGTCTTGCCGCGAGAATCGGGTTGCGTGAAGGGGGCTGGGCGACGGCATCATGGTCGCCGCCCATGCCACGTCCTCCTCCCGACGTCATTCGATACCCCAGCTACTACACGCCCGCGGTCCGCCGTGCCCTGTCGCGCGCGGACCCGACTCTGGGCGCGTTGATGAAGCAGGTCGGCCCCTTCCGCCTCCAGGTGCGTCCGCTGCACAGCCCGTTCGGCGCGCTGGCGGAGTCCATCGTCTACCAGCAGCTCCACGGCAAGGCGGCCGCGACCATCTTCGGTCGCGTGTGCGAGCGCGTGGGCTCGGGACGGAAGTTCACGCCCCAGGCGCTGCTGGCGGTTCCGGACACGTCGCTGCGCGAAGCGGGCCTGTCCGCCAACAAGCTGGCCGCGCTCCAGGACCTGGCGCGCAAGACGCTGGACGGCACCGTGCCGCCGCTGGCCAAGGTGCGGCGCATGGACGACGCCGCGCTCATCGAGCACTTCACCCAGGTGCGCGGCATTGGCCAGTGGACGGTGGAGATGCTGCTCATGTTCCAGCTCGAGCGGCCCGACGTGCTGCCCGTGGATGACTACGGCGTGCGCAAGGGCTTCATGAAGGCCTATGGCCTGCCGGAGATGCCCAAGCCCAAGGCGTTGTTCGCTTTTGGCGAGCGCTGGAGGCCCTGGCGCTCGGTGGCCAGTTGGTACATGTGGCGCTCGGCGGAGCTCCCCGACACGCCGCCCGTGGAGGGCTGACGGCGCGCCAGGCGCCGTCCGCCGTGTGGCCTCGACTCAAGCGGTGTTGAGCGCGGTGCTCGGGGCGGGCTGCTGACGCCGCATGGGCACCAGCAGCACCAGGAAGGCCGCGGACAGGACGATGCCCAGCAAGAAGACGGGCGCGTAGCCCAGGCCGAGCCCGTGCCTCGCGTCAGCGAGCCAGCCCGCGAGTGGGCCCGCGGGCGCCTTGCCCCAGACCTCCAGGCTGGCGAGCAGCGTGTAGTGCGTGGCGCCGATGCGGCGGTCCACGCGGGACATCATGAAGGCGAACATCACCGTGGTGAGGGCGCCGCCGAAGAACTCCTCGGCCATGGTGACGCCGATGACGCTCGCGTCGGTGACGCCCCCCGTGGCCAGCAGCCACCGTCCTGCCAAGGGAAGCACCCGCAGGGACGCGGTGAGCCCCACGGCGCCCAGCAGCGGCATGCGCGAGGCCAGCAGGCCTCCGGCCAGTGAGCCGGCAATGGACGCGCCCATGCCCCACGTGCCCACCCACAGGCCAATGCGCGCGGCGGTGAAGCCCGCGTCGACGAGGAACGGCTTGAAGAGCACGTCGGACATGCTCTCGCCCAGCTTGTACGTGGCGATGAAGAGCAGCAGCCAGCCCGCGCCCGGCAGCAGGAGCGCCTGCTTGAGCCGCTGGAACAGCTCGCGCCAGTCCGGCTCCTGCCGGGCGGCGGGCGTGGCATGTGGCTCGGGTGGAGACTCCCGGGCGAAGAGCATCACCGTGAAGGCGGCCAGACACAGCAGCGCCATGGCGACGAAGAGGCCGGACCAGCCGATGCGCGCGCTGGCCCACACCAACAGCCCGCCGCCCGTCAGCATCCCCAGCTTGTAGCCCACCACCTGCGCGGTGTTGCCCAGGCCCAGCTCACTGGGGCGCAGGGTGTCCACGGCGAAGCCATCCACCGCGATGTCCTGCGTGGCGGCGAACAGGTTCATCAGGAAGATGAGCGCCAGCAGGACGGGCAGCGCGTCCCGCGAAGCCGCGACGGCCGCCGCGGCGCAGCTGGCCGCGAGCCCCGCCTGCATGGGCAGAATCCACGACTTGCGCCGGCCGATGCGCGCCGAGCCATACCGGTCCACCAGGGGCGCCCAGAGCGCCTTGAGGGCCCAGGGCAGCCACAGCGCGCCGAGCAGTCCAATGGTGGTCAGCGATACGCCCTGCTCGCGCAGGTACACCGGCAGGGCGGTGGCCTGGAAGCCGAAGGGCAGGCCTTGCACGAAGTACAGCAGACACAGCAGGGCCAGCCGGGACGACGGGAGTCTCATTGGCCCCCAGCATAGAGCCACCGTATCGGGAACGAGGAGGTGTCCACTCGCCAGTCCGGATGTGGGGCCCTGTCCACGGCAGTGCAGAGGGGCCCTCCGCCTCATGGACGGAGAGGGGGCGATCTCTACGCTCATCCTCCCCAGGGCCGGAGCCCGGCCTCAATTTGCGCCGAACGGTGGAGGCTGCCGAGACGCGTGGAGCACGTCACCATGCAGGAGCCGCAAGCAGGATTCGAGGTCGTGAAGCGTGGTGAGGCCGCGCCGTCGCCGTCGTTGCGCGTGCTGGATGTGATGGCCCTGACAGTGGGCATCGTCCTGGGGGCAGGCATCTTCAAGGCGCCCTCGCTGGTGGCCGCGCAGTCCGCCAGCGGCGAGGCCATGCTGCTCACGTGGCTGCTGGGCGGCGTCGCGTCGCTGGTGGGCGCGCTGTGTTACGCGGAGCTGGCCAGCGCCTGGCCGCACCCGGGCGGGGAGTACCACTACCTGTTTCGCGCGCTGGGCAAGGGGCCCGCCTTCCTCTTCGCGTGGGCGCGGCTGACCGTCATCCCCACCGGCTCCATCGCGCTGCTGGCCTTCGTCTTCGGGGACTACGCCACGCAGCTCTTCTCCCTGGGGCCGTATTCGTCGCCCGTCTACGCGGCCGCGCTGGTGGTGGGGCTGACGGCGGTGAACATCGCCGGGCTCCGGCAGGGGACCCGCACGCAGAACCTGCTCACGGCCCTGGAGGTCCTGGGCGTGGGCGCCGTCATCATCGTGGGGCTGCTGTTCACCCCCGCCATGGGCGCCGTGGCGGCCGCGCCCGCGCCGGCCGCGTCGTCGGGCACGACCTGGGGCCTGGCCATGGTGTTCGTGCTGCTGACGTATGGCGGCTGGAACGAGGTGGCCTACCTGTCCTCGGAGGTGCGTGGCCCGCGGCGCACCATCGCCTGGTCGCTGCTGGCGAGCATCGGGCTGGTGACGGCGCTGTACCTGCTGGTCAACGTGGCCTACCTGCGCGGCCTGGGACTGGAGGGCATGGCGCGTTCGGAGGCGGTGGCCGCCGACCTGATGCAGCGCGCGGTGGGCAGCGGGGGCGCGCTGGTGCTGAGCGTCCTCATCGCCCTCTCCGCGTTGACGTCCGCCAACGCCACGGTGCTCACCGGCGCGCGGACCCACTATGCCTTCGGGCGGGACAGCGTGCTGTTCAACGGCCTGGGGCAGTGGCGCGCGAAGTCCAATGGCCCGTCCCGCGCGCTACTGGTGCAGGGGGCCATCTCCCTGGTGCTGGTGGGGCTGGGGACGCTGACGCGCCGGGGCTTCGAGACGATGGTGGAGTACACCGCGCCTGTCTTCTGGTTCTTCTTCCTGCTGACGGGCGTGTCGCTGCTGGTGCTGCGCGTGCGTGAGCCGGACGTGCCACGGCCGTTCCGCGTGCCGCTGTATCCGCTCACGCCGCTGCTCTTCATCGGCATCTGCGCCTATGTCCTCTACTCCAGCCTGGCATTCACCGGGATGGGCGCGCTCGCGGGGCTCGCCGTGCTGGGCACGGGCGGTGTGCTGCTCGCCGTGGAGACGGCGCGCACCCGCGGGGGCTCTCCCAAGCTGCAGCGAACGAAGGAGGCGACATGAAGCGAATGATGGGGGTTCTCACGCTCACGGTGGGCATGGCCGCGAACGCCGCGGGGGGCTCAACGGCGCAGCAGTCGGTGACGGTGCAGGTCCGCGGCCCAGCGGGCAGCGCGGTGCAGGCACCCGAGGTTCCCTTCGTCCCCACACCGGAAGGCGCCGTGGAGGGGATGCTGGCGCTGGCTGGCGTGAAGCCCGGGGACACTGTCTATGATTTGGGCAGCGGAGACGGCCGCATCGTCATCTCCGCGGTGCAGAAGCACGGGGCGAAGCACGCCGTGGGCGTGGACATCAACCCGGAGCGCATCGCCGAGGCCAACCAGAACGCGAACAAGGCGGGCGTGAAGAGCAAGGTGGAGTTCCGCCAGGGAGACCTCTTCGACGCGGACATCGGGGACGCGTCGGTGGTGACGCTCTACCTGCTGCCCTCCGTCAACGAGCGGCTCAAGTCCAAGCTGCTCTCGGAGCTGAAGCCGGGCACGCGCATCGTGTCGCACAGCTTCGACATGGGGGACTGGGCGCCGGCCAAGACGGTGGAGAGCGAGGGGCGGACGCTCTACCTGTGGGTCGTCCCCGAGCGCGGCACGGGCGGCGCGCCCCGCTGAGCACGGCGTGAGGCGCCTGGGCCCGGCACCCTCGCGTGGAGGGGCCGGGCCGTCTCACGTCAGGGCGCCGGCGGGGGCGGCTGGCCCGGCGTGCGCGAGTAGTGGAGCACCATGGCCTCCAGCCGCGTCAGGGCCTTCTCCAGCGTCTCCATGGAGGGGCCGAAGGACAGGCGCACGTAGCCGCGGAAGCGCGAGGGCCGCGCGCGGCGCTTGCCGGGGTTCACGTCGAAGAACTCGCCCGGCACGGCGATGATTTTCTGGTCCAGCGCGGCGCGGAAGAAGCCCATGCCGTCGTTGAGCGGCGGCGGCAGTCCGGACACGTTGCCCCAGACATAGAAGGTGCCGTCTGGCGCGCGGTCCGTGCGGATGCCGATGCGCTCCAGCCGGGAGTGGAAGCGGTCCCGCTTCTCCCGGAAGGCGTTGTGGATGGCCATCGTCTCCGCCACCACGGGCTCCTCCTGGAGGAGCTGGATCGCCGCGCGCTGGAGCGGCCGGCTGCCGCCGCCATCCAGGAAGCTGCCGGCGCTGGAGACGGCCTCGATGACCTGACGCGGCCCCACCGTCCACGTCATGCGCCAGCCCGGGTAGCGCCAGTTCTTCGTGAAGCCGTCGAACAGGACCACCGGGTCCTTGTTCACGTCCTCCACGTAGCGGGCGGCGCTCTCCACCGGCAGGTGCCCGGGGCGGCCCGTCCAGATGTAGTGCGAATAGAACTCGTCGACGAGCAGCGCGCACTCGTGCTCGCGGGCCACGCTCACCCAGCGCGCCATCTCCTCGCCGTGCACCAGCTTGCCGGTGGGGTTGCAGGGGTTGGAGAAGAGCAGCGCCGACAGGCCGCGGCCCTGCACCTCGCGCCGCAGGTCCTCCGCGGTGAAGGCGTAGCCGCGCTCACCCTCCAGGAGGATGGGGATGGCGGTGAACGCCTTGAAGACGTCCAGCAGCTCCTCGTAGGCCGTGTAGTCCGGCAGGAAGTGGCCCAGGTTGATGGCGCCCAGGCTGGCCGCGGCGCGGGTGAGGGCCGCGCGGCCGCCGCCGGACAGGCACACGTTCTCCGCGCTGTACTGGCTGGGCAGGCCCCGGCGGTAGAGCCGGTTGTAGAGGCTGGCGATGGACTCGCGCACCTCCCAGAGGCCGGCGACGGGGGCGTACTCCATGTCGGCCACGTCGATGGTGACCTGGCTCAGCCGGGGCGGCGCGCCGGGGAGGTCTCCCGTCTCCGGCTGGCCCTGGCCCAGGTTGCACCACTCCGGGTCGCTGGAGCGGTAGCCGCGGCGGGTGGCCTCGGCGGTGACGAAGATGACGCCGGTGCGGGGCACGGCGCGGAATGCCGGAAGGGAAACGTCGTCGCTCACGACGTCACACCCTAGCGGAAGTCCGCGCCGGACGCGCTGCCTCGCGCGCGGCCGCTCAGCGGACGATGGGCACCGTCACCGGCTCCAGGTCGTCGACCGTCACCTCGGCCTTGCCCAGGCGCCACAGGACGGGCTGGAAGCGGGCCTCCACGCGCCGCCCGTCCGCAGTCTCCAGCACCACGGTGCCTTCCTTCGGCAGGTATTCGCCCACCTCATAGTGCAGCCCCGTCAGCGTGAGGCGGTCGGTGCCATGAGGGCCCGTCAGCTCGCCTGGGCCCTCCAGCACCAGCGACGTGCCGCCCAGCACGGGCAGGCCGGCGCGCATGCCCACGCGGCCATCGACGCGGAACGTGTGGCCCTGCCGTCCAGGGACGCCGCCTTGCACGTCCGCCCACAGGCGCGTCTCGTCGCCGCAGGTGCCGTAGCCCACCTCCGCCTGGAGCGGGTGTCCGTCCACCGTCAGGCCGCGCAGGTCCGCCTCCACCTCCATGAGGTCCTCGCCGCCGCGGTAGAGGAACGCGGCCTGGCCGGCGAAGCGCAGGCCGTGCACGTCACAGCCGCCTTCATCGAAGGTGAGCACCACGCGGTCCGTCACGCTGTCATGGGGCTCCACCGCGGCGCGGGCGCAGGACCACCGCGTGCGCACGTCCTGCGCGGCGGTGCCGAGGAAGGCGCGCCGGGGCTCCCCGCAGGTGTACACCGGCAGCACGCCCAGGGCTTCCAGCGCGCCGCGCACCTGATGCGAGGCCGCCACCACGCGCTCCACGCGCTGGCGGGCGGCGTCCACTTCTTCCTGCGTGGGGGCGCCACCGCCACAAGCGGTGAGGAGGACGGTGAGGGCAAGACAGGTGATGCGTCGCATGGGCGCTTCTCCAGGGGTTGCACGACACCGCGGCTTCGCGGCGAGTCATGCCCCGTGAAGAGCAACTGTCATGCCCGGCGCAACCTCGCGAGAACACGAGGCGCGGCCGGGACAGGGCCCGAGGCGTGCGTGCAGTGGGTTGCACAGCCCCGGCGGGCCCGTCCGGGTAAGTCGGCTCAGCCTTCGAGCGAAGCGCGCAGGAACCACGCGTGCTTCTCGAACTCGGTGATGATGTCCGTGGTGAGGCCCTCGGAGTCGGAGTCGCCGTTCTCGATGAAGAGGGCGCGGCTCTTCCGCAGGCCGTCCAGGTAGATTTCGATGCGCTCGGCCAGCAGCTTCACGTGCTCCATGTCGCGCGTCGTCTCCTGCGGGTACTCCGGCAGGCGGCTCGCCTTGCCCACGTGGCGGCTGGTGCCGTAGGCCCTGCCACCCAGCGTCACCGCGCGCTCGGCGATGGAGTCGTTGTGCGTGGCCAGGCTCACCGCGAACGTCTCGAACAGCGGGTGGAGCGAGGCGAACTGCGGGCCCTTGATGTTCCAGTGCGCGACCTTGATTTGCGAGTGCAGGTCGAGCCCGTCCGCGAGCCGCTCGTTGAGTGATTCAGCGATGGTGGCGCGGGCCTTTTCGGGGAGGGGGCTGGGGCTGCGGTACATGGTGTCTTCCTTTCAGGTGTGCGTGTCGTGTTTGGCGGGTTGGATGCGCGGCGGCCAAAAAGGGAGCGCCCCCCGGTGTTTCCACCGGGGGGCGCTTGAGACTTCGGCGAGGCCTCGCGACAGCGGGGCTTAGGACTCCAGCCCCACCGCCGCCGCGTTGATGACCGACGCGATGCGAACCGCGTCGTGCACCTGGTCCTCGGAGAGGCCGCCTTCCAGCACGACCTTCTCATGGGACTGCATGCACATCTCGCAGCCGTTGATGGCGCTGACGGCGAGGCAGACCAGCTCGAAGTCCACCTTGTTCGTCAGCACCTGCGCGAGCCGGTTCATCCGCAGCCCGGCGCGCTTGGTCGAGTAGGACTCCTTCCCGATCATGTGCCGGAAGCGGTAGTACACGTTGTTCATCGCCATCAGCGACGCCGCCGCCCGCGCGTCCTCGATGACAGGCTCGGGGTTCGCGAGGGCCTTCTTCGCCTCGTTGAGCATGGCCTCCTTCAGCCGTTCGTTCCGAGCGGCGAAGGCGCATGCCACGGCCACACCCCAACGCTGCTCCGCGGTGAGGCTGCCACCTTCCAGGACACCCTGGAGGTTGAGGCGGGTGTCCTTGTGGGAGTCCGCCAGCTCAGAGCGGACGACTTCGAGCGAGGCCATGGTGGATTACCCCGCCTTCGACAGCTTCTGGGTCAGGGTCTCCTCACCCTTGGTCCAGTTGCAGGGGCACAGCTCGTCCGTCTGGAGCGCGTCCAGCGTGCGAACCGTCTCGGAGACGTTGCGGCCCACGGACAGGTCGTTGACCGTCACGTGGCGGATGATGCCCTCGGGGTCCGCGATGAACGTCGCGCGGAGGGCCACGCCCTCCTCCTTGTGGAGGATGCCCAGCGCGTTGCACAGCTCGTGCTTCAGGTCCGCCAGCATGGGGAAGGGCAGGTTCTTCAGGTCCGGGTGGTGCGTGCGCCACGCGTGGTGCACGAACTCGCTGTCGGTGCTCAGGCCGAGGACCTGCGCGTCACGGTCAGCGAAGTCCTTGTTCTTCTTGCCGAACTCCGCGATCTCCGTGGGGCAGATGAAGGTGAAGTCCTTGGGCCACGCGAACAGGACCAGCCACTTGCCCTTGAAGGTCTCGTTCGTGATGTCCTGGAACTCCTTGCCCTTCTCCAGGGACACGGTGGCCTTCACCTTGAAGTTCGGGATCTTGTCGCCAACGGTCAGCATTACGGCTCCTTGGGATGGGGGCCCGGCGGTGCGCCGACCCCGGTGAATGTGTTCTGTCCTACCGCTTAGCAGTCATCGTGCCAGGACTTCGAATCAATGATTCCAAGGGGTTGGATTTTACCCCCGCTGGGTCGGTGCCGCTGGGCCGGTGTCTAACGAAATCTCGGTGCGGCTCGCCACTGCAATTTCGGTTCAGGGCCCTCACGAGCGCGGAGCGGAAAATACGAGAAGCCTCAAGTGGTTGCACCCTCCGCGGACAGGCGACGGCTCGAATGTGTGGCCGCGAACGCGTGCTCCGTTCACCTACAACGGGTGACGGGGCCACGGGGCGCCCGGCTGCGTCGGTTCTTCCGGCCTGGCGGGTTGCCTGGAGGGCGGACCCCGAAATCTCGGTGTCCGCGGCACTGCAATTTCGGTGGAACCCTATTATTTCGGAAGCATGCAGGACGACATTTCAGGCGTCATCGACGGCACGAAGGACGCTCGGGACCTCATCGAGCTGGCCACGGCGGAGGACTCCGTCGGTGATTTGCTGCGCCGTGGGCTCGACTGGCTGACGCGGGTGGTGCGCTTCGACCTGGCCACGGTGTTCCTCCTCAAGGAGGGCCGGCTGGTGTCGGTGGCCGCGCGGGGGCCGTTGGCCAACGCGGAGGTGCGGCAGCACTCGTTGCAGCTGTCGGAGTTCCCCTCGCTGCGGCAGGCGCTGGAGACGCGGCGGGCGAAGGCCTTCACGGAGGAGGACCATGCCCACGGGGATGGGGACCCTTTCGACGGGGTGCTGGATTTGCCGCCAGGGCATTCGTGCATGGTGGTGCCATTGTGCGCGGGGGAGCGCTGCTACGGCGTGCTCTCCCTGGACCGCGCCGAGTGTGAGACGTACCCCCAGCCCGTGGTGGACCTGGTGGAGGTGTACGGGCAGATGCTGGCCACGGCGATCCAGGCGGCCGAGCAGCGCGCCACCTTCGAGCGGCTCCACCGCCAGGACCACGAGCACGCGAAGCTGCTGGAGGCGCAGCTCGGCGGAGACTCGGAGGGCATCCTCGAGACGTCGCAGAGCCCGATGATGCGAGACCTGGCGCGGCGGGCGCGCCAGGTGGCGGAGACGGACACGCCGGTGCTGATTACCGGTGAGACGGGCACGGGCAAGGAGCGGCTGGCGCGCGCCATCCACCGCTGGAGCGCCCGCGCGGACCAGCCCTTCGTCACGCTCAACTGCGCGGCCATTCCGGCGGGCTTGCTGGAGAGCGAGCTCTTCGGCCACGTGAAGGGCGCCTTCACCGGCGCCACGAAGGACCGGGCTGGGCGCTTCCAGATGGCGCACGGCGGCACGCTGCTGCTGGATGAAGTGGGCGAGCTGCCCTTCGACCTCCAGGCGAAGCTGCTGCGGGCGCTGCAGGAGAAGACGTTCGAGCCGGTGGGCAGCGACAAGACGGTGCGCGCGGACGTGCGCATCCTGGCGGCCACGCACGTGGACCTTCAGCAAGCCATTGCGCAGAAGCGCTTCCGCGAGGACCTCTACTACCGGTTGAGCGTGTTCCCCCTGCGCCTGCCGCCGCTGCGCGAGCGCCGCGAGGACCTGCCGCAGCTGTGCGCCTTCCTCCTGGAGGAGCAGGCGCTCCGGACGGGACGGCGGGGGATGCGGGTGATGCCGGAGGGCCTGACGCGGCTGGAGGCCTACGAGTGGCCGGGCAACCTGCGCGAGCTGGCCAACGCGCTGGAGCGGGCCACCATCCTCACGCGCGGGACGGAGCTGGGGGCGGAGGCCTTCGACGTGCCCACGCGCGGCGCGGCCGTGGTGGCGGCCCTGCCGGAGGAGCCGGCGCCCGCGACAGGAGGGCCGAAGCTGGCCCCGGTGCTGACGCTGGCGGCCGTGCAGCGCGAGCACATCATGCGGGTGCTCACGCTCACCCGGGGCCGCGTCTACGGCGCCAACGGGGCCGCGGCGCTGCTGGGGCTCAAGCCGTCCACGCTCCAGAGCCGGATGAAGAAGCTGGGCATCGCCCGGCTGGAGCAGTTCGTCGTCGACGAGGCGTGAGCCCTGGAGCCGCGGGCCTAGGAGACGCGCGGCGCCGAGGGCGCCACCGGGTAGGTGCCCCGCTGGCCGAACGGCGGGTCGAACAGCGCCGGGTCCGACTGCCGCGAGCGGAAGAGGTCGACGATGTAGTTCATCCGCTGGTCCAGCTTGCTCCAGTCCTTGGCCCCGGAGCCCTTGAGGCTGTCGGGGCTCTTGTCGAGCTGGCCCAGCAGCGCGCGCAGCTCGGGGTTCTCGATGGAGCGCAGGTGCGGCGGGAAGAGCGTGGACTCCATGCCCGGAGGCGGGGGCAAATCGTTGCCCAGCTTCAGCGCGCCGCCCGGCACGGCCAGCTTCATCATGTGCTCGGTGGCGACGCGGCGGAACACGTTCGCCACGCCATCCACCACGGGGCTGAGCGCCGCGTCCACCAGGCCCGTCTTCAAGGCCGCCTTGCCCGCGAGGTTGGCGGGGAAGGGGAGCGCGTTGATTTGCGACTCGACGGTCTGCTTGAGGATGTCGCGGAAGGTGTCCTGCACCGGCGAGTTGAGCGCCTTGTCGACGTAGGGCTGCAGCTGCGTCTGCTCGTGCAGGCCCACCTGGTTGTTGGCCAGGAGCATCAGCTCGGCCTTCTTGTTCGGGTCCTTCTCGAACATGGCCTGGGCGTAGTGGCCGAAGGCCTCCTTCAGCAGCGGCTTGTCCGCGGGGAAGCCGCCCAGGTACTGCTCCACCTTGGCGGCGTCATGCTGGGTGTCGCCCTGGAAGGTCTCCACGAAGCGGGCGAACTCCTGGCCCACCTCCTCGAACACCAGCTTGTTGCCGTCGGCGATGGCCTTGCTGAGGTTCTGGAGCGCCTGGTTGCCCGCCGCGGCGATGTCACCCAGCGGCAGCGAGGGGAGGCCCAGCTTGCGCAGCACGTCGTCCACCTTGGACAGCGGCCCCATGACGTCGTCGGCGCCCTTGAGCGCGTCGGTGAAGAACTTGGGCATGTCCTCGCCGC